>CAYZGF010000132.1:0-6517 GCA_964477595.1 uncultured Algimonas sp. | reverse complement strand
GGAGAGGGACGCATCTCCCGTAAATCTGGCCGTGATATCATATCCGGCGCACGCGCCCATAATAAGGCGCACACCCGTGCCTGCATTGCCGCAATCCAAATCAACACTTGGCGATTTCAGTCCATCGGTACCGCCGCCTTTCACCGTATAAGCGCCGTTTCCTGTTCTGGTAATCGTTGCGCCCAGAGCCTCCATAACAGACGCCGTTGAAAGGATATCCGCGCCTTCCAACAGACCTGTCACGGTCGTTGTGCCTTCTGCCATTGCCCCGAAAATCATGGATCGATGGGAAATGGATTTATCACCGGGCGCGCGGACCGTGCCGGAAAGGGGTTTGGCTGTCTTGGACGAACTGCGCATGAAGGGCTTCCGCTTCCATTGATTGTTGACTCATATAAGCCAAACGCTAAGAGGCGCGGGTCTCGCAAATCCATACGCACATCGCAAGCGTTTCCGTGAGACGATATGCAAAGTACCAAGAAGGCGTCCAACATGGCAAAAGTTGACATCGGCACAAAACGGGTCTGCCCCGAATGCGAAGCAAAATTTTACGATCTGAACAAAAATCCGGCAGTTTGTCCGATGTGTCAAAACAGCTTTGATCCATCAGAGCTTGATCCAAATGTTGTGCTGCCAAATGCGCCGCTGAAACCACAAACGTCTAAAAATGACGATGACGATGATGATGATATCGAAGATGCGGTTGAAGTTGATGAAGACGACATTGATGAAGATGAAGAAGCCGCGAAAGAATTAGAACTCGACGGTGACGACGCCGCTATCATTTCAGGCGGTGCTGGCGACGATGACGGCGAAACGCCAGACTTTGACGGCTTCTCAACGGATGAAGACGAAGATCAAGATGCCGCACTTGTTGCGGATGATGATGAAGATACGCTCCCACCGGGTGCAGATGACGAGGATGACGAAGAAATCGAAATCTAATCATACTGCGGGCTGATTTATATTGGCCCGCAAATCCTGCTTGCCACGCCTTGCGACCGGCGTTAAACGGCGCGACCAAACTTCCGGATATACTGATTTCAGTTTGTCCGGGCCGAATGGATTTCATTCGGGGCCTTAGCTCAGCTGGTAGAGCGCTTCGCTGGCAGCGAAGAGGTCAGGGGTTCGACTCCCCTAGGCTCCACCATTCATTTCCTGATCTCACTCCTCATAAATATCTGGTGGTTGACCCTAAGGCCGCGTATCTAGCGTGCTAAAACTTTAAACAGGATGCGTTCATATGAAACCTGGCAGCTTGTACGAGCCGATAAAATATTGGGCAGAACGTGAAAACCCCAACAATCCTGCGGGAGAGACTGCAGAGCGTGTAGCTGCGGATTGCGCCTATCTGAGAAAGATGGTCGGGGGCGAGAAACAGATATTCGAATTAGGGCCGGGAATTGGACGGACGCTATCCGCCTATAATCCAGGGACTTCGCTAACTTCGCTTGATATCAGCCGCAATTACTCGGAACGATTAGACAAGGTTGCCGCCCAGCAGGGGATATTACTTCATCAGAATTACATAGAGGAGACGCATGCGCCTTTCCCATTCAAAGATGACGAATTTCCAATCGGAGTTTGCTTCCAAGTGTTCATTCACCAGCCTCCTGAAATATTCACACATAGCTTTAGCGAGTTTGTGAGGGTCTCGAAGAAAGTGATCATAAGTGTTGGAGTCCATAGAAACCTCGGAATTGAAGAGCCCAAAAGACGACCCCATGTCTTCGCACATGATTATCTTGCCGCAGCTCACGCAAATAGGTGTGAAATCAATAATCTCATTCTGAGAGATGGCTGTATGTACTTCACCGCTAGGAAAATTGGGTAGACAGCTAAGCCAAGCGACCTTTCACCAAAGAGTCACAAAACGTCACTGAAAATTCATCAAATGAGATTGCGAGCAATCTTGCATTGCTGTGTGGTCACAGGCAGTGAACCTTTATGAAAAGCGTACGTGATCTGAAAATTGCAACGATTGGTGCGGGTTATGTTGGCCTTGTAACTGGCGTTTGTTTTTCTGATTTCGGTTATGATGTGACATGTGTCGACAAAGACACGCGAAAGATTGATCAGCTCAAAGCCGGGCAAATGCCGATTTTTGAGGACGGGCTGGACACCTTAGTCAAACGCAATGTCAAAGCGGGGCGATTGCACTTCACGACTGAACTATCAGACGCCGCGCCAAAAGCGGATGTCGTCTTCATTGGCGTCGGCACACCGCCAGCCGAGGACGGCTCTGCTGATCTTCAATATGTCATGGCTGCAGCCAAAGAGCTCGCCGTATTG
The DNA here is from genome assembly GCA_964477595.1 of uncultured Algimonas sp. Taxonomy (GTDB): domain Bacteria; phylum Pseudomonadota; class Alphaproteobacteria; order Caulobacterales; family Maricaulaceae; genus Litorimonas. The sequence goes on along the minus strand of CAYZGF010000132.1, from coordinate 4,225 downwards.
TTGGAGGGCTTCACCGTCATTGCGATCAAATCCACTGTTCCTGTTGGAACCGGGGATAAGGTCGAAGCGCTCATGCGGGAGGCTGCGCCCGGTGCAGATTTCGCCGTTGTTTCAAATCCCGAATTCCTACGCGAAGGCGCAGCCATTGCTGATTTCACGGACCCGGATAGAGTCATCATAGGAACAACAGACGAACGCGCGCGTGATGTTATGGCACGCCTCTACCGACCATTTTCAGCGCTCGGACCACCAACCGTTTTTACAGATCGCCGGACATCAGAGCTCCTAAAATATGCAGCCAATGCTTACCTCGCCACGAAAATCAGCTTCATCAATGAAATTGCAGATTTGTGCGAAGCCGTGGGCGCAAATGTGACCGATGTCGCCTTTGGTATGGGATTGGACGAACGGATCGGGTCAAAATATCTCGCGCCGGGTCCGGGATATGGCGGCTCTTGTTTCCCCAAAGATACAAAAGCACTTTTGGATATTGCGAGAAAAGCAGGCGCTAAAGCGCGCATTGTTGAGCAAGTCATCAATGTTAATGATGCGCGCAAACAGTCCATGTCGGATAAGGTAATAAAATTATGCGGTGGGTCAGTACAGAATTTGACCATCGCTATGCTGGGGCTCGCCTTTAAGCCGGACACGGATGACGTTCGCGAAACACCGGCCTTTCCGATTGTCGAAGCGTTGCAAAGTGCCGGCGCAAAGGTTCGGGCGTTTGATCCAGAAGCCATGGAAGAATCAAAAGATCACTTATCGAATGTTGTCTATGCTCAGGACGCATATGATTGCGCACGTGGCGCGGATGTCATCGTCCTTGTCACGGAATGGAAACAGTTTCAAAATCTTGATTTCAACTATTTGTCTGAAATTATGAACAGCCGAAAATTTGTCGATTTGCGCAATGTCTACAACCCCGAACATGTTCGTCGTCATGATTTCGACTATGTCAGCATAGGTCGGGCTTAAAACAGCGTCATTCCTGTCGATTTTGCACGATTTCGGCGAGTGACTTATTGAAAAGCGATAAAGTCATCATTAGGTCTATGGGGTAAGAAAAGACGACGAGGGAGGAATTACGAAAATGTCTACGTTCGAAACACAGATAGAAAAATCAAAGGCCGAAGTGGCCGAAGCTCAGAGCAAAATTGCTGAGCTATCGGCTCGGATTGATACGGCCCGTATGAAAATGAGCCAGGGCACTGACATCTCGCTTGATATTGAAAATGCGTCTTTGGACGACGTTCATGCGCATTCCGATCTTATGAATGCGAATATTGCTGAGCTCATCATGGGCTTGGATGATGTGACGGCCGGATTTTCAAAAGACTTTGATGGTTTGCGGTCCAAGACAGGCTGGGAAAAATTTGTCGGTATTTTCTCGAAGCAGCGCGCGGAAAGCCTTCGGGCGGAACGTGTCCGGGCAGCGTCTATTGAAGACAAGCTGCAAGACCTGATCGCGAAATCCAACACAATCCAAGCCATGTTGCAGGAACAGCTGAATGAGTTGGGTCATCATAAGAACCAAGTCGAAGGTAATTTGCAAAAGACTTTGGTTGAGCGCGAGGCAGCGGTCACGGTTTTGGAAGAGATCAAAGGTGAAATCCAAGCGCTCGATCCACAGATCATTGAGTTGGAAGGTAAGCTCGCCGTTGTCACCAAGCCCAAAGAGCGTGCACAGTTAGAGGCAGAGATGGCCAAGCTGAATGCCCGCCATAATGAGCTGGCACAGCTGGAACAGGTCAAAATCTCGGAAAGCCAAACGCTTGAGCGCTACATTGAAAAAGGCAAGACTTGGATGGACTCGCTCCAGAATCAAATCGCCACGCAAATGGTGCTGCTGAATAAGCTCTCGACAGATACGAAGCAGCGTGTCGTGCTTTATGATGCCTTGACGAAATCATTGAAGACGGCGCAACAGCAAGATGTCGCGCATAAGATCAATGAGATCGGTGTCGCCACAGATAAAGAAGCGCAGGTCGCGATGGCCGCAATTGGTGCCGCAACGAACTCCAAAATGGCTGAAATGATGGAAGCCCATGAGGACCATATCGTCTTTGCGCGGAAGGTCTTGGAAGAGAAGGTCAAAGCCGATGAGCGCTTTGCCCGTCGCTTTGAGAAAATCGTCGAGAAGCATGACAAAAATGCTTATGGTGAAGACTCTTTAGGCACGGCCGGAGGCCAGGCCTAAGGTGGACTTATCCTATACGCACCGCGTGCTGGACAGTGCGCGGGCGACCCGCCGATATTTCGCCAAATTTGAGCGTATTATTACGCATCTGCGGTCCGTGGCCCTGCTTTCCTCTGATGAAGGTTTGATCACGGAGGCCGAGCAGAAAATATTGGGGCAGTATCTGGGTGATCTGAACAATAGCTTCACGGCCTTGTCCTATAAATATTTGATGACGAACCGCGCGCCGGATTCGGGCAAGATGAGTATTGATAAAACAGAGTCCGGATTTCCGGTCTTTTCTGAAATCATTCAATTGGCCGCTGATGCGACGCAGGCCAAAAAACATCTAAAGTCTTTGCCGGAGCAAGAGCGCCTGAAAAAGGATATGGTCAATCATATTCTGACGGAACGATCCGCGCCAACGACGCTGCAATATGCGCTGGCGCAACGGATTTATTACGAGACCTTGGTGAATGAAAATCTGTTTCTGTCTCAGAACCATCCGCAGATCGTTTGGGTCGGTAAAGATCTGCATCGTCAGAAACGGCGCTATATCATTCATTGGGCGGCTTATGATTCAAAGACAAATATTCCTGTCGTCTATTTGATGGTTGTTGATGACACGGCCAATCGGGCTTTGCCGAATGATGAGCGTCGTTGGCCGCGTGTGCAGGATGCGTTGATGGCGCAGGCTATATCTGAGTTAAAATTGCTGACGATCGCTAAAGGCTTTGATGAAGATTTTAACGGACTTCACCCGAAAAGCCTCCGCCGCTTTCACCTCGGGCCGATGCATAGTCATGCCTTTACGGAACAGCGCGGACCGATCCGTGACGTTTTGGCCAATGCGATTGGCGAGGAAGGTCTGGATTGGGCACTGGCTTGGACAGTGGAAACGCTGATTTCCGACGGCCAGAAATGGCAAAAAGTCGGCGTGTTCAAACAGGCGCCGCGTGAAGTTTTCAAACTCGATGCTTTCAATATGTCCGGCAAGATGGACGGCGTCACAGATGTAACCCGTGCCCTGATTTTGCCGCACCGCGCCTATCAGGTGATGGAAGAAAAACACGCTAATAATTTTGCCGGCGTTCGAAAATATGTCGTCGGGCAGAATGCTAAAATTTTAAGTTATACTTAGGGGAAATGACATGTCGAACGCGTCTGACCTGATGGAAATCAAAGAAACTGCAATCCGCGAAAAAGTGCCTGCCGCACAATCGATGCTGGACGGATTTGACCATACGCCTCGCCTCGCCAAGGCGAAAGATATTGAGACGGTTGCGGCCAAATCCCCCGGGATTGGCGGTTCGCGTCGTCGGTTCCGCTCTACAACGCCGGGCCTTGTTACGGCCTCAACAGCGAAAGCCGAGGGCGTGAACATTATTGCGCGCGTGGAAGCCACGGATGAAGACGATGCCTTGATGAGCCCTGTTCAGGCGGGCGTGCTGCATGGCCTCCGCCGTGCGCTCGCGACGGCTCTGACAGTTGTCGATCAATATGCGGACGCCACGGGTTTATCTGCGTTGATGAAAGCCAATCTGGAAGGCAAATTGCCGGGATCAAAACAGACCGAGTTCAATGAAGGCCTCGCGGCGAGCTCTGTGATCGCGCTGCATGTTTTCGCAAATATGGCGAGCTATTTGCTGTCCTCTCTCCACGAGACATCTGAACTCTCGATTGACGTCGGCGATGTCGAAGAAATTCTGACCGATAATCCGCAGCTCGCCCTGACAGGCGCATTGTGGGAGCTGGATCAAGACTTGGCCGTTTTTGCTGACGGTGAAGATAAATTGATCCCAACAGTCACAGCCTTCCTTGAACAGCTCATGGAAAAGGCCAGCTTGCGCGCGGCAAACCTGCCACGTTTAGATGCGTTCACATCTGTGGCTTACCGTGTCGAGGAAGATGATTTTGAAATACGCGGCTTTGAAGCCGCCCGCCGGGCGAAGTCCTCCAAGCTGACGATGACGTTCAAAAAGCCACATGAAGTTGTCGGCAACCACATCGCGAAATATCAGTCGATGAAATTGTCCAAAATGCTCATGG
>CAYZGF010000131.1:0-6539 GCA_964477595.1 uncultured Algimonas sp. | reverse complement strand
AAATGCCCGTCAAACAAATCGAATAATTTGAGGTGGCCTGCTACATTGCGCGCATGTCCCTTGGACCCATTGGTGAAGATATATTTCTGACCGGGCAGGGCTTCGATATTTTTGCGTAAGGTCGGATTGGGTTTCAGAAACGCCAGATCAACATCATGCACGTAATCCAAGAATGGTGCCGGATCCATTCCATGAACAGCCATCATGCCTGACAGTGTTGTGCCGTATTCTGTTAAATATTCTTTCTGGAGGTGAAGCGCGGCTTCCGGTTCAAGGGATAGATAACGTGCCACATATTGTTCAATCTTGACAACAATCTGACTGAAAAACTCTACGTCCGCAGGGTAGAGCGTATTATCTAGGTCGAAAATCCAGCTATCAATATGGGAGAGATCAGGTGTGGTCATGCGCGCGCTTTAACGTGCATATCTAGCGACGCAAGCCGTCTCCGCCGCCCTCAACGAAATCGGCATCTGTCAGGCGGATGATTTGAACATCAACATCAGCGGGGAGGGGTCTGAAATCCACGGGAGCATAGCCTTGTTCCAGGCAATTTTCCCGACCCAATGCGGCAAAACGAGACTCCGCAATGCAGAACGGCGCAGGCGTCACGACCTCAGAGCGTAGGCGACGATCTGGCAGCGCCGCACCGGCCTCATCTTTGGCTTCTTGAAGGGCGTAAATATGCGCCTGCGTGCCAATCAGACTGCGGTCATAGGGCTTAACGCATTGCCCGACATCGATGGCCCACCATCCACGGGAGGTCCAATTTCCGTCTTGTTGAATGGCGATGGCGGTGAACATACGGTTTGTGCCGTCATTACAAATATCGAGGCCAATAGCGTTCCGGGCCTCTTCCGCTTTTGGGATAAGCGCACTGATCAGCTCTTGATTGGTGGCTGATTTATCCAGCTCTAAATCGGATTTGGCGCTTGTGATCGTGCGTAAGGTCCGCCGTCCGGACAACCCGTCAATTCGCGTGATTTTATAGCCCGCATCTTGGAGCAAGCGTTGGAGTCCGGCTGTCTCCGCATTTACGCCGAAATCTCCCGGTTCGATAAAGGCTGTCTGGCGTTCGGTCGGTTTGACGGCAAAATAATCGCGCGTTTCGAGATTTTTTAACGCGCAATTATCCGTCGCATCAGAGGTGAAGTCTTCATCTGTTGCACAAAGCTCCACTGCGCCTTTCCATTCGCGTACGCCGCCGCGATGTATGGGCAGGCTCTCGGCAAAAAGGAAACGCGGACTGTCTTTTGGTGTCACGACCGTGACGCAGGCGCCCGGTTGGACCGTCGTCCAGCCAGCGGCTTGCATACGGTCATCACGAATATAGGCCGAGGCGTAGCGCAAGACATAGCTGGTTTCGTTACACACATCCCAATTATTCGTGGTGCTGGCGTCTGGGCTTTCAGGGGACGGGACAATCGTCTCATCCGGCGTGCCAATTTGCGCGACGGCAGAGCCCGACCACACAAAGAGTAAAAGTGATAGCGCTAAGCCCCGCATCACCGAATTAATGTCCCCGCGCCCATATCGGTGAAGAGTTCAACTAACAAACCATGGGCGCGCCGTCCGTCCAGAATGACAACGGCTCCCACATTGTCTTCGACCGCATTAATCGCTGTTGTGAGTTTCGGGATCATACCGCCTTTGGCGGTTCCGTTCTCTATAAGCCCGCGGGCTTCATCGCCGGATAAGTCTGTGAGCAGGTTCCCGTCATGATCCATCACACCTTCAATATCAGTCAGCAACATGAGGCGACTGGCATGAAGCGCTGAGGCGAGAACGCCGGCCGCAGTGTCGGCATTGATATTATATCCATGACCGTCTTCATCGGCACTGATCGGTGAAATCACAGGAATAAATCCGGCGTCGCCCCCTGCGAGTGTCTCAAGTAATGAGACATCCGTGGTTACAGGCTCGCCCGTGAAACCAAGGTCAGCATTGACCGCCCGTGCCGTAATCAAGCGCGCATCGCGGCCTGAAATGCCAACGGCTTTCCCGCCGGCAACATTGATAGCGCTGACGATGGATTTATTGATGGCACCGGACAAGACCATTTCCGCGACGCCGACTGTTTCCATATCAGAGACCCGGAGACCGTCTTTAAACTCTGTTTTAATTTGCAGGCGGTCCAGCATGGTTCCGATTTGCGGTCCGCCGCCGTGAACGACGACGGGTTTCAGCCCGCATTGCCGCAATAGAACAATGTCTTTGGCGAATTCTGCCGTCAGCTCTGGATTGCCCATGGCGTGGCCACCAAATTTAACCACGACCCAACGGCCTGAATGGCGTTGAATGAAGGGCAGGGCCTCGGAGAGAACCTGTGCGCTTGTCCAACCTGATTCGTTTTTACGACGTTGCATGAGTGTTCTTATAACGCAGCACGCGACAGGGCCAAGGTCGCGATTTCGGCGCGTAAATCTTCCAGCCCTTTGTTTTTCTCGGACGATGTCACCATCAATTCCGGATGGGCGGCGGGCCGTTTATTGATCGTGCGCGATGTACGGCGCATGACTTTGTCCAACTCGGCTTTCTTAATCTTATCCGTTTTGGTCAGGACCAATTGATAGGTCACAGCGGCATCATCCAACATTTCCATCAATTCAATATCGGAAGGTTTGATCCCGTGGCGACTATCAATCAGTAAAAAGACGCGGCGAAGTCCGGCCCGTCCGCGCAGGAAAGCCCGTGTCAGGCGGGTCCAGTTTGAAATTTCAGTTTTCGGTGCGCGGGCATATCCATAGCCCGGCAGATCGACGAGGTTCAGGCGATCATCGACATTGAAATAGTTCAGCTCTCGCGTCCGGCCCGGCGTGTTTGATGCCCGCGCCAGACCCTTACGGTTGGTCAGGGCATTTATCAGCGAAGACTTCCCGACATTGGACCGACCGGCAAAGCAAATCTCCGGCCGATCAGCCGGAGGCAGCGAGTCCAAATTTACGACGGAGAGCATGAACGTGACCTCTCGCGCAAAGAGCAAGCGCCCCTCTTCTATTTGGGCGTCCGTAAATTCCGGCGTCGTCGCGAGGGGGGCTTTCTCCTCCTGAGTATGCGGGGAGGCTTCACTCATTTCTTGTTTTTCGGTTTTTTCTTCTTCTTGACCGAATTGGGTTCAACGTCCAGCGCAGCACCTTCGGCGAGCGGCTCAGGCTTACCTGTGATCTTGCGGAAGAATTTATCGATAGGTGTATCAACGCCGTTCTTCTTCGTGATCCAGTATTGCTGAGCAAAGGACAGGATGTTGTTCCAAATCCAGTAAATCAAAAGACCCGCCGGGAAGCCCGCCAAAATGAACATAAACAGCCAAGGCATCCATTTAAAAATTGTCGCTTGAAGTTTGGCTTGATCGCTAGCGCCCATGGTTGGGGCAGGTTGCAACATATACATCAGGCTCATCGACGCGCCGTAAAGAATGGCGAGCGGTCCGATCCAGAATAAAGCCGGAAGCCATTCTGGCTGACCCGTCCAAGGGAGGATGCCAAAACCATTTATAATGGACAGCGGGTCGCGTGCGGACAAATCCTGCACATAGCCGAGAAAGGCTTCATGGCGCAGATCAATATTGATAAACACGGCTTTATAGAGCGCGAAGAATACAAAAATCGTTGGGATAATTGGTAAACAACCTGCTGCCGGATTTGCACCTTCTTTCTTATAAAGCGCCATCATCTCTTGCTGGAGCTTCATGCGGTCATCTTTGTAGCGTTCCTGCAACTTTTTCAGCTTTGGCTGAACCTTCTTCATTTTGGCTTGTGAGGCATATTGCTTGGAATAGAGCGGGAACATCACAAGCTTGATGATAAGCGTCAGGGCGAGAATGCCGAGGCCTAAGCTGCCCAGTCGTTCACCCAACCAAGACAGCGCTCGACTGATTGGCTTCACGAGGATCTTTAACTTGCCCCAACCAATGGCATTGGTCAGGTCTGAAATGCCCTGATCCTCATAGGATTTAAGCATGTTATAATCCTTTGGACCGGCCATCATATAGCCAACGGACTCAACCGTGGCACCGGGTGTGAGGGTTAGAGAAGCGGTTGTATAAGACGTCTCATAGACGTCTTTGTTATTGATGAACTTAAAATCATAATTGGCTTCAACCGGATTACCTTGTGGGGCAATGGCGGCTTGCAACCAGTATTTGTCCGTCAGGCCGACCCAACCACCTTCACCCTTGACGGTCCAACCGCCCTTTTTCTTGAGCTTCTTATATTTTTGCTCGTGATATTTTCCGTCGATGACAGAAATTGGACCTTCTTGGATGATGAAGAAGTTTGTTAAATCATCGGCAAGACCGACTTGGCGGGCGACGCCTTTGCGCTCGACGCTAGTTTCTGATGAGCCTGTATTGGTAAGACGGTCTGAAAGCGTGATCAAATATTGATCATCGACGCTCAATTCGCGTTGAATGCGGACGGTTCCAACTTGTTTTTCCAATAGAACAGGCGTGGACGGCGTGATCGTATCACCGGAGACGACGGTCCAAGCCGACCCTGTGCCTGATCCGCCATCAACGGCTGTCCAGTTATCCGCAATATATGCGCCGCGTTCGCCGCCTTCAGGATTGAGGAGCTGGACGAGCCCGTCTTCCGCGTTAAGTGTGGCATTATACTGTTTAAGCGCCAGATCATCGATACGGGACCCGGTTGTCAGGAAAGAGCCTGTCAGGGCAGGTGTGTCAATTTTAATCCGTGTGGCTTCGCCTTGAGCGATCAGCTCTTCACGTGTTTTGGGTTCTTCAATGACCAGTGTAGAGACTTCACCTTGCTGCTCTGCCCGTAAGCGGTCCATTTCCGCTTCGGCATCCAACCGGGCTTTCTGCTGTGTCGGGCCTTCGATGAAGGTGAAATAGAGCAATACAACGATTGCCGAGAGAATCATGGCCCAGATAAGGTTTTTCTGTTCGTTCATGGCGAATTAGCTCTTGGCTTTTTGGTGTTTGTTCCCTGCGGTCCCGGAGGTCCGTTTTGAGAGGGTTATGAGGGCTTTGCGCGTGTCGTCAAGCAAGTCCGTCCAATCACGTGCAGTGGTGGAGTTGCGGGCAATGAAAACATAGTCATGATTGACGAGCCCCAATTCCGGCAAGAGGGCCCGCGCAACTTCGCGCAAGCGGCGCTTGGCCCGGTTTCGGATAACGGCATTTCCGATTTTTTTGGTGGCCGTAAAGCCCATTCCAATGCCCGAGCGCTTTGAATTTTCACGCATTTGTACGACAACGCCGCCTTTTGCGGAATAAAACCCATCGCGTACATATAAAAACTCGGAACGCTTTTTCAGCATTCCGAGCTTTGAAGTCTTATCTGTAGAAGCGGCGTTCACCGCGCAAAACCGCCGTTTGGCTGATTATGCGGACAGGCGCTTACGGCCTTTGGCCCGACGACGGGCCAAGATAGCGCGACCATTTTTTGTGGCCATACGGGCACGGAAACCGTGGCGACGGGCACGAACAAGGTTTGACGGCTGAAAAGTACGTTTCATCTTAATTCTCTTTATCAAATCAGCTGGGAAGACTCGGATGTCCACTAGCTGTGTATCTCAAGGGCCGCGACCTACGCGCGCGAGGGTGAACTGTCAAGACGCGGCTTCACGCGCAGTGCTTGCTAATATCTCACAACACGGGCACAAAAACGTGACGGCGTGTGAGCCAAGCGTTCCCTGACTTCTGTGTTGCGCTGTCCTAACAGGCTGCCAACTTACGAAGATTGAACAGGATTGCAAAATGCGCAACTCATCATGCCTCGCGGCTCTCATATCCGGCTTAGCTCTATCCGCTCCCGGTTTTGCCTGGGCTGGCCCGGATTGTGGCAACCCACCCGTAAAAACGGCAGAGGTTGTCCACGCAATCCAAACACCCCAACAAGCGCTTGCCGAGAGAGCCGTTACAGCTCAGCCTGCCCCTATCATGGCTCAACCTGAAACCCGTGAAACGATAACGATTATGTCTAACACAACACCCCAAGTCATGCCCGAAATCATTCAAACGGCAGAAGTGGCAGCGCCAGCTGCGAATAGCGCCGTTGCAAATTATAGTGCACTGTTGGAACGCCGTATCTCACGCGGTGCTGATGCATTGAACTTGTTTGATTATGCCGGCGCCCATGCGGCAGGAGAGTTAGCTGTCGTTACGGCGTATACAGATCATCTGGCTTCGCAAAATCCGGATGCAATGTCAGAGCCTGACCAAATCGCTTATTGGGCCAATCTTTATAATGCGCTGACGGTCAAACTGATCCTTGAAAACTACCCCGTCAAATCCATTCGCAAGATTAAAGATGGTCTGTTCTCAATTGGGCCTTGGAAGCGTGATGCTGTAACAGTGAACGGCGAAGTTCTGACGTTAGATGATATTGAGCACGGCATTATGCGTAAACGTTATCCCAACCCGGCGCTTGTTCATTATATGGTCAATTGCGCCTCTATTGGGTGTCCGAACTTGCAGCCCAAGCTATGGTCAGGCGCGACATTGGACGCCGATAGAGATGCAGCCGCCCGTGAATTTATCAATTCCTCACGCGGTGTTGCGATTGAGGGTGATGAGC
>CAYZGF010000130.1:0-6617 GCA_964477595.1 uncultured Algimonas sp. | reverse complement strand
AGTCATTGGAGCGCCTTAGCAAAGGCTTTCGCCCGTTGCCACGATAAATCTACCAGCTGAGTTTAGGCGCGATATAGCGGGCACTGACGCCGTGTTTGGTCAGAAGCGTCTTAAACTGATGCTCTGTCGCACCGTGCAACCCGTCTTGAATAAACAGGCAATCCATCCCTTCCCGCTGCGCGCCGAGTAGGTCTGTGAAGATGTTGTCGCCGATACAGAGAATTTTCTCAGGCGGTGGCACATGACCCGTGACTTCGTTCAGCCACGCCCGGCACAGGCGGTAGATCGGCTCATGCGGTTTTCCGCCATAAATCACCTCGCCGCCCATATCCTCATACATCTTGGCCAGCGCCCCGCCGCACCAAACGATTTTCTCCCCGACTTTGACTTTCATATCAGGGTTCGCGCAGATCATGGGCAGGTTTCGGCCCCGCGCTTCACCCAGCAATTCGGTATAATCATCAGGATGTTCATTATCATCATACATCCCCGTGCAGGAGATAAATTCAGCGGAGTCCAAATCCGTGAAGTTGAGCTCAAGGCCTGCATAAAGGCCGTCATCGCGTTCCGGACCAATCTTAAAGGCAGGTCCCGGTGCACGACGCGCGAGAGAGTCGATTGTCGCATCACCAGAGGTGACGATAGCGTCGTAAAACTCACCCGGCACGCCAATGCGGCGAAAGCTCTCCGGCACACCCACACTCGGACGCGGAATATTGGTTATCATGACAACAGGCGCACGTTCGCGAAACCGCTCCAGCGCTTCGCAGGCTTCATGAAACGGCACGCGGCCATTATGGATCACGCCCCAAATATCGCAAAAAATCGCATCATATTGATCGGCCACTTGGCCAAGGCCAGAGAGGGGTTGGAAGGTTTCGGTCATGGACGGGGGTTAGGGCGTGGTGTCAGTTTGAGCAAGGCGATAGCGCGTTTTTTTACCTTCTGCTTCTAGAATGTCGACTTCAATCGATTGCCCAATCGTGACAATGCGACGTGTGGGGACCACCATGTAGATTATCTTTCCGTTTTCCAATTTCACCAATATTTCTGCTTCGTTTCTATTATAACGAACGCCTTTAAGATCGACCCGGAACACCTTGCCAGTTTCAGTGGACACATGTTTGTAATCAGCCAACGGGGGTGACAAAAAGAAAACAGCAATAAAGATTATGCTCAAAGCTATAATACAGAGAGTGGCTAAAGCTCTATGGGAGAGTGGAAAAATAGGAACCCTTCTCACGTCTCCTCTCTCAACGCCGCAATATTTCCTTCCCAATCGCTGCCGTCAAAAGCGATGCGGCGGCCTACGCTCAGCGTCCCCGCATCCACACAACGCAAATTCACGCTCCACGCATCGGGATGGCTTCTTGGGCGGTAGAGGGGTTTTATCCCGCAGGTTCGACAAAACATATGGACGGCTTGGCCTGTGTTAAATCGATATTCTGTCAATTCTCCCTCGCCGGACAGAAAACGTAAATCGCCCTCCGGCACAAAGACATGTTCATAGCCTGTCATATCGCACATCGAGCAATTGCAATCCGTCACATCGACGGTCGCGGGCGCGTCAAATTCGAAGCGGACTGCGCCGCAATGACAGCCCCCCTTATGAAGCATCAATCCGACCCAATCGGGCTGCCGGGCGGGAGCGCTTTGGCGGGCGTCATGGCTTTGCCGGACTCAACCGGCCGGGACATAAAGGCATCAATACGCTGGCGTAAGTATAGCGTTTGATCACTGCGGTCTGTTGTGAGGGCGAGGGCCAAATCATTCAACCCGCCCCGCGCGGTCGCTTTGACCGCAGGTCCGACGTCGCTATCCAACAAGCCCATCAGCGCCGAGGCGTAGCGATCCTTCACCACCAAACCAATCTCAGCGGTCCGGCCAGATTTCGGCGCAGACATCACTTTGCGCAATGTCCGGTCCAGTACAGAATCCAAAGACGGGTTCTTCGAGTCCCGGCGGTGAAATTCCACCAATCGCGCTGCGCGTTGCGGGTGGAGCAGCACATCAAAGGTCAGGTCTGCCGCCGTCTCCGCCGCGCTAATTGTATCGAAAGCGGGATAGGCGGTTTTACGGAACAGCTCGCGGTCATTATCGGCGAAACTCCATGAACCAAGACGCGGGGTGAGATGAGATAAGACGTCATCAGAGAGATCAAGCGCTTTCGGATCGAGCGTTGAGAGCACAGCCTCCAGCGCGGCACGCTGACGCTCGGGCGACACAATCTCCATCGGCCCTGCAGTCTCACCATAGGTAAATGACGCCCCGCCAATCAACTTCGCCGTCGCCGCAGTTTGGAAACGATGATAGAGATAAATCGGCACAATCGCAGCATTCAAATCGGACTGCGGACGCCCTTCGGGCAGATTATCCGGCCCGAACCGGTCCAGCGCATAGGCCCGCACCGCCATCACATTTTGCAGGCTCGCAACAGGGTCAGAGCCATTGTCCCAGACGCTGGCATCGGGATGTCCTGTCCCCGCGCTGCGGCCATCGAGGTCCGCGACGAAAGTGACACTATCGGCGGCGGCCTTTTCAAGCAGGGCATCGCGCTCTGCATCGGTCATATCGGCATAAAGCCAAGTCGCAGAAATCTTATCCCAATCCCCAATGCCAACACCATAAGCATTGGACACATCTAATTGTCCGTCAATTAAACGCACATCGGGTGCGGGATAATCCATGACTGTGGATTTATCGTCAGAGCTGCCCGCGAAATTATGTGCAAAGCCCAGCGCATGGCCGACTTCATGCGCGGAGAGCTGGCGAATGCGGGCCAGCGCCAGTTCCACCGGATCATCGGCATCGCCGCTATTGGTTTTACCCGCGCCCAACAGGCCTTCGAAAATCATGCGGTCTTGACGCACCCGCAAACTGCCCAGATTGACGTGACCTTTCAGCATTTCGCCCGTGCGCGGATCGGACACGCCGCCGCCATAGGACCACCCGCGCGTTTGGCGGTGCACCCATTGAACCGTATTATAGCGAATATCGAGCGGATGCGCGTCTTCGGGCAAAAGCTCGACTTGATAAGCCCCTTCCCAACCTGCGGCGGTAAAGGCGTCTTCCCACCATTTGGCACCATCCACTAGGGCAGAGCGAATAGGCTCCGGCGCGCCGCTATCAATGTAAAATACGATCGGCTTCACGACATTGCCCTCTGCATCCCGCTCCAACCGATAACGCCGCGCAAAGCGGGTTTCGATATTATCAGACAGCGCGGCCGAATAATCATAATGGACTTGTTCGATCACACCTGCGCGCGGATCGGATATTAGCGGCTGAAATCCGGCTTTGGGCAAACGCGCAAAACTGTGGTGTTGGATCAAGGTTGCGTCTTTGCCATTGGCGGCGGTGGTCGCAACTTCCCGACCCGCATCGTTTGAGCTGAGCGTGAAGAAGACATCAATTTCGACATTATCGGGAAACGCAAAGGCATTTTTCGTATCGATAAAGGTGCGGTCTTTGGCGACAGAAAAACTGCCCTGATCCGCGTCTTTTAAATATTGGACAAGGTTCAAACTATCCGCTGTCAGGAAGTCCGTCAGATCAACCAGAGTCCCTTTTCGGGCATCATTGATAATCGGCAAAGACGCCATGAAAGACCGCGCAAAGCTCTCTTTGACGGCGCGGGCTTCCAGCGGATTATTGGCATCGGCGCGGTAGCGGAGGTTCTCTTCCTCCACGATCATCTTGTCGCCCATCCGGCGGAAGACGATCACGCGGCCACCCTCGCCCCAGCCCCTATCGAGGCCCACAGGATTAGAGCCCAATCCCGCCGTCAAACGCGCGGAATGGATCATCCGCAAACTCACCCCGTCTTTGTCAGCCTTGGGCAATCGCGCATAAACCTCATTGGTCTTTTCATTGACGTGAAGATTGAAGACCCCCTCGCGCATTTCAAAACCTGCGAGAGGGTTGGGTTTGGAGTCCGATTGGGACCGCGGCTCGCAGGCCGCGAGAAGGAGAATGACGGGGAGAAAGAGGAGATGTTTCATGAGAGAGGTTTAAGCGGAGGAAACGCTTGGGGGAAGAGGAGAAGTTTGAGTTTTGAAAGAGAGCAATAAGACCTCTCAATCCCCATTGCGGACATCCCGAGTGTCTTACTTTAGGTGATTATAAAACACTGTTGAATGCCCACTATGCTGGCAAAAGCGGACATTAGAATCTCCAACATAATGTTGCTTACATTTACAATGTTATGACAAACCCACCATAAGGCTTCATCTCAATTTGAATGTTTTGTATATCTTCGGGTCGAAAAGGAGAGGATTCAAATTCTGTGCCTGATTTTCCATCATGAAGCATAACGGCCTCTGCCGATCGCACGCCCGTAAAAGAAAGATCTAGCATCACTGTCTTTGCGGATGATGTGCCGTTGATACCTGCAATATACCACTGGTCATTATAGCGTCGTGCTATCACAACATATTCGCCCGGTTCTCCCGATAAATATTTTGTTTCATCCCAAACACTCGGCAAGTTTTTGAAAAACTTTTTGTATGGGCTAGGTAAGCTCTTCAGAGAGTCAGCCGAGTCGGCAATATGCTGAACGCCAGATTCGAAGAGCACAGCTAGGGCTGTTTCATGTCCGTTTGTCGTCATCCGCGGAATTAATTGTTCAGAGTAAATCGTCGGTGTGTAGTCCATTGAACCGATCACATTTCGTGTGAAGGGTAGAATTGTATTATGCCACGGCGCTGCCTCGGTGTAATTGTGATCCGACGGAAAGGTATAAATTTCGCCGCCCGCGACAGACTCCATAGTCATCAGGTTTGGCCATGTACGTTCCCATCCGCGCGGAATGGTGCAGCCATGAAAGTTGACCATGATATTATACGCCGCAGCATCTTCCAAAATATCGAGATAGAGCCCAATCATATCTTGTTTGTCACTGTGGAAAAAGTCGACTTTTACACCTTTAGCGCCTAAACGCTGCAACTACGCAAACTCTGCCTTACGCCGTTCAGGATGGCTCATGATATTTCTAGGTTCTTCCGGAACTATATTGTGACGCCCCCCTGAATTATACCAAAAGAATAAACCAACGCCCTGCGCGGCCGCATATTCGGTGAGGTCCTGCATCGAGGTCTCAGATATCGTATTCCAATTCGCGTCTACTAAGCTGTAATCCCAACCCATTTCTGCGGACAAGTCGATAAATTTTTTCAATTTATCCATGTCGCGTGAACTCGCATGGTCAGAGAGCCAACTCCAAGACGAAACCCCTGGGCGAACCCAAGACGGGTCATCAATTTGGCTAGGCTCCGCAAAATCGAAAACAAGATTGCTCTCAACAATATCACCTATATCTCGCCCGACGATACCGACACGCCACGGCATTACCCAAGGTTTTGTCGCGCTAGGTGTCGATTTTCCGTAGTTTAACCCGCTCTCTTTTAAGGGAAATGCCACACGGTAAACCCCATCTTTAGGATCAGGTTCTAAATGTGAGCCGTGAAAAGATTTTGTTAGTCCAGATTCATGGAGCAATAGCCAAGCGCCAGCTTCGGTAGTGTCGCTTTTTATTTCAAAGAGTGATGGAAATCCCCATCCAGTGCCTTTTTCACCAACATCAGTCCCGATAGGAAGCGCATTTTCGAACTTAGTTTCATAAGCTGGCTTCCACTCTGTTGGAAAATCATAGGGCTGACCCAAAAACCGTCCATCTGACTCCACCGCAAAGCTTGTTGCCTCGGATTTCAAAACGGAAAACATGACATCTTCACCCAGTAATCTGTAACGAAAACCGAAACCGTTATTTTGAACTCGTATATCTAAAGCGAGTTGTTGCTTTGTTTCTTGGTCAGCAATAGTAAGTGAGAGCGTCTTGGCCTCAGCGACATTCATACGCTGTTTTCCGGTTATCATTTGATAGTTTTGGGATAATTCACCAGCGTCTTCAGACACAACTTCAACAGTTTCTGCGAAATTCGCTATCACCGGTTCAGGCCCATCAAAAGCAAATCCTCTAGAGGCCTCGACACCGAGGGCGGACCACCCAATAACATCTATACCATCAATAGTGACACGATATTCTAGCTGATTTTTACCGCGATCAGCGACCGTAAATTTGAGTGTTTCATCTGGAGATAACACGTCCCATATTTTGACGTTCTCTTCCATCAAATCTTGTTTATTTGTATTTGAAGACTCTGTGGCTGAGGACAGCGCATTTTCAGCTGGGCTACAGCCTATCAAGCTGACGCAGATGAAAAGTGAGGCCGATGGTAATAGTTTCAATACATTCATGTCAAAGGCTCCAAATCATTGAATTATAATATTCGTATTCGAAAAACCATTCAATTATAATGTTCGTATTCGGAGATAAATCACTCGTCAAGTTTTCTAAATAGAATTATTTTACTCAATTTTGCGCTTCAAGTTACATGTGTTCATTAATAATAGCATTTGTTTTGGCTACTCAGAATACGTTAATCCTGCTCTGGCTAAAGTCCGCTTTTGGGGAGAAGCAGACATTATGAGCGACCTTCTTTGAGCGTTTTCAGCCGCTCGCCTAATGTCCGCAATGCCCCCAAAGCTGGCAAAGAGATTAATCTCAAAACTATATCCCCATTTCGCGAAAATTTAATTCGTTCTACTTCAATCCTTTA
>CAYZGF010000129.1:1287-6666 GCA_964477595.1 uncultured Algimonas sp. | reverse complement strand
ATGTCGGCAGTTCTCCTGCAATCTCTGACCAACCGATGCGGGAGAGTTGAAAGAGGAGATATGCGAAAATCGCTGCAAATACGCCGAGTCGCAGAACGCGTTTTAAGCCAAAACGCTGCGCAAAGCGGGCGGCTATAGGCGTTTGGTCAGGGCTGTAAATGTCTAGAGCAGCCATGATTGCGGCCTTGTTGTGAAATTGGAGGCTGGAGGTAAGGATTTAGCTGCACACATACAACTCACGTTACTGTGCGAAATGTGACACCTCCTTAGCTGCCCTCATTCAGTCGCAGCCAATCGCGTTTGGGCAGGCCGTAAAGTTGGTCGAGAAATTCGAGCTGTAATCCTGTCGGGCGGGAATGGGGACTGTTCCACATCATCGCGATGCCGGATTGTTTTTCGGGATCAAACAGGACCAAAGCGCGGTAACCCTGCACACCGCCGCGATGCCCAACGACCCGGTGGCCGTTATAATCATAGACGCGCCAGCCCAGGCCGTAATGCGCATTTTGGAGATCGCCATAATTGCGGTTGAGATAGCGCTGCTCGGCCCGGGTCTTCACAATCGGGGTCTGCATCGCCGCCAGCCGCTCTGCCGGGATGTGGCCTTTCGCGGGGAATTGCGCCGTCATCCATTTGGCCAGATCGCGCACGGAGGAATTGACGCCGGCGGCGGCGGGGACACGGTAATAGGTTGGCTTGACGCGGTTAATGCGCTTGCCGAACCGCCCATGTGGCTTGGCCCAGTTCTTACTGCGGGTCAGGCCTTCCAGCGTGACGCTGGCCGTGTCCATGCCCAGCGGGTCAAAGACGCGGGTCTGGACAACCGTTTTATAGGGCAGCTTCGCCTGTCGCTCTATAATCTCCGCCGACGCATCATAGGCGACATTTTGATAGGTGTGGCAGGTTCCGGGCGCGCACATCACGGCCAAATTAGACAGGGCCGTCCGGGTCGGCTTTGCGGCACGACCGCCCTCGATCCGCGTGTCATAGGCATTGCGGACGATCCCGGTCTGGTGAGAGAGGAGATGGACGAGATTGACATTGGCGCTATCCGGCCCCGGCAGATCCAGAGACGGGGCGAGCGTCTCCGCTGAGTCTGCAAGATTGAAACCGCCCTCTTCGACGAGGGAGAGCAGCGTATTCGCCGCAACGCCCTTGGACACGCTGGCCCAACGGAAAACGGTGTCCGCGGTGACCAATTGGCCGCTATCGCGAAGCGTCTCGCCATAGCCTTTGGCAAAGGTCGTCTGACCGTTTTCCACAACGGCAACGGCCAGACCCGTCATCTCCAGCTGGTTCATGAGCAAAGAGGCACGGCGGTCTATTTCTGCCGTGTCGACTTGCGCCGCAGCAGGGGTCGCGATGAAGAGCGAGAGACTGAGAAGGAGGCGTTTCACAATCGTCATGTAATCCCGGTTGAAAGGTTGAACAATCGCGGAGAGCGCCCTCCGCATTACAAATGCATTAGGTCGCGAAAATAAACAGGAGTAATCCAAACCCCAAAATCAGGCGGTAAATCATGAAAGGAAAAAACCCGATCCGCCCCACCCATTTCATGAATAAAGCAATACAGGCATAGGCGGTGATGAATGAGAGGCCCGCAACAACGAGACCGTTGGCAAGAGTCGCCGAGTGTTCAGTGGACTCTGCCGTCATCAGTTTGAGCATAGCATACAGACCCCCTGCGCCGATAATGGGTAGGCTCATTAACATGGAAAACCGTGCGGACGCTTCGCGGGACAGGCCGAGCGTGCGGCCCGCCGTCATGGTGATGCCGGAACGGGATGTGCCCGGTATGAGTGCCAAAGACTGGGCCAAGCCCAATGTGACGGCACCGCGCCAGCTAAGCTCTGCTACAGGCTTATTGGCTTTAGCCTTCACATCGGAAAGCCAGAGCAGAATGCCAAAAACGATTGTTGTACAAGCGATAATGAGAGGAGACCGTAAAAGATCATCCCAGCCTTGGGAGGCAAGGAGAAAGCCAAGAAAGAGCGCGGGCGGCGTAGAGATAATGAGGTTCAGAGCGAGCGCGCTATTCACATTAAGCCTGCGCTGCAACAGGTCGACCATCCCGCGCAAAATATTGGCCACATCACGGCGAAAATAAAGGAGGACAGCAAAGAGAGACCCAAAATGCGCCATAACATCAATTAAAGGTCCCTGATCGGGCCAACCGAGCAGTTTTGAGGGCAGGATGAGGTGGGCGGAGCTGCTGATCGGCAGAAATTCTGTGAGACCTTGGATAAGGGCCAGAACGATTAGGTGAAGCCACGTCATGTTCCGGCCTTATGGAAACAGGGTTAAGGCTTTCTTTTGACGAGAGTCGGTTATTTTCGAGAATTGGAATTTATACAGTTAAATTTCATAGAATATAAAAATTAGAATCTGAATAGAAATAGCATATAAAGAAATATTTCTGTATATATTCAACGTATTATACGACTCTAACTTTCTACTTTCTATCCTAATTGGACAAATTGTCGCATCTTGTGCGCTTATGATTCTTAAGTTATGGGCCGGGCTCTCATTAAGGACGCTACCCCTATGGCCGATGCTAAAAAGACACACGCCGCGCAAAAACGGAAAATGCTGCAATTTGTGAACACGCCGCGCGACATGCCCGTGAAACGGGATGCAGAGGTCCGAAATGAAGACTATTTGGAGATTTACGGGGATTACATTGACGCCAAAGCTCAGGAACAAGCCTCACGTTGTTCTCAATGCGGCGTTCCGTTTTGCCAGAATCACTGCCCACTGCAGAACAACATTCCCGATTGGCTCAAACTCACAGCTGAAGGACGTACCCAGGAAGCTTGGGAAGTCTCTAACGCCACAAACAATATGCCGGAAATCTGCGGGCGTATCTGCCCGCAAGATCGTCTTTGCGAGGGGTCTTGCGTCATTGAGCAATCGGGGCACGGCACGGTCACGATTGGGTCTGTTGAGCGATTCCTGTCCGATACGGCGTGGCAAGAAGGCTGGATTCAGCCTTTAGCTCCAAAACGCGAACGTGCACTTTCTGTCGGCGTCATCGGCGCTGGTCCAGCAGGGTTGGCGACAGCAGAACAATTGCGGGAACAGGGCTGGCAAGTCACAGTGTATGACCGTCACGATCGTGCAGGTGGATTGCTGATTTACGGCATTCCAAATTTCAAACTCGACAAATCTATTGTCGAACGTCGTGTCAAACGGCTCGAAGAGGGTGGAATTGAGTTCGTGCTGAATTGCGATGTCGGCGTAGACATCAGTTTCGATAAATTACGGGAGAAACACCAAGCCGTTCTGATCTCAACGGGGGTTTATAATGCCCGCGATCTATCTATCCCCGGCAGCGGCGCAGATGGCATGGCGCCGGCGCTGGACTTTCTGATCGACAGCAACCGTCGTGGCTTAGGCGATAAAGTTGGCCAAGAACCGGCCAAAGGCAAAAAAGTTGTCGTCATTGGCGGCGGTGATACGGCCATGGATTGTGTGCGGACAGCTGTCCGCCAAGGCGCGGAAAGCGTCACCTGCCTCTATCGTCGTGACCACGCCAATATGCCTGGGTCCCGTCGCGAAACGGCTAATGCACAGGAAGAGGGCGTGACATTTGAATGGCTTGCCTCACCGAAATCTGTTCACGACGATAATGGCCACGCTACAAAAGTCCGCGCAGACCGTATGCGTCTTGGCCCAAAAGATGCCTCCGGTCGTCAGTCGCCTGAAACGACTGGCGAAGAATTCGATGTCGATGCAGATATCGTCATCAAAGCTCTTGGCTTCACACCGGAAGATATGAAAACGCTGTCTCCTCAGCTCACAGTCACTCGCTGGGGAACGCTCCGCGTTAACCCGCTAACATTCGAAACGAACTTGCCCGGCGTCTATGCTGCAGGCGATATTGTCCGTGGGGCCAGTCTCGTCGTTTGGGCCATCCGCGAAGGCCGCGACGCTGCGGCTCATATGCATAAATATTTACGCGGCTTGGAACGTGCTCAGGTTCTGGAGGCCGCAGAATGACAACGCGCAACGGACAGTGCCTCTGCGGTGGTGTAAAGTTCACGGCAAAGGGCGATGTGAAAGAAGCAGATGCGTGTCATTGTTCCATGTGTCGTCGTCAAGGCGGCGGCGGGCCATACTATGCAGTGCAATTCAAAGGCGGCGTTTCGCTGGACAAAGCTGATACACTAAGATGGTATCGTGGGTCAGAGCACGGCGAACGCGGATTCTGTACCAAATGCGGCGCATCCATCGCGTGGCGTTTGCAGAGTCACCCCGAGAGCATGGGTGTAAGCCTTGGTGCTCTGGAAGACATATCAGGGATCGCACTCGACGCGCATATCTTCACCGATAGCGCTCCCGATTATTACACCGTCCCGACCGACGCACCGCACAAGACGGAAGTGCAAGTCATCCAAGAATTTATGGAGCGGCTTCAAAACACCGCCCAAAAAGAAGCAGATAAGACATGACCGATCAAAAAAACTGGCTTGAAGATTACACAGCAAAGCGTGACGCCCTTATCGCGGCAAACGCTTATGACCCCGCACATGAACGTGCCAATTGTGGCGTTGGCCTTGTCGCGTCTGTTGACGGCACAGCGCGCCGTGATGTTGTTGAGAAATCAATCCAAGCTCTCAAAAATGTTTGGCATCGCGGGGCCGTTGATGCGGATGGTAAAACAGGTGACGGTGCAGGTATCCGTCTTGATATTCCGCAAGAGTTTTTCCGCGCACAAGTCGAACGCACTGGTCATAAACCGACCAATGTCAAAATTGCTGTGGGCATGATCTTCCTACCGCGCACGGATTTTAAAGCCCAAGAAGCGGCACGGACTATTGTTGAAACAGAACTTCTGAAAGAGGGATTCTATATCTATGGCTGGCGGCAAGTTCCAATTGATGTGTCCATCATTGGCGAGAAAGCTAAAGCGACCCGTCCTGCCATTGAACAAGTCATGTTCCGCGATCCGAAAGGGCGTAAAGGCAACACACTGGAGCGCGAGCTTTATATCGTCCGCCGCCGTATCGAGAAGCGCGTCATAGAGGCCGCCATTCCAAGCTTTTATGTCTGCTCGCTCTCTGTTCAGACCATTATCTATAAGGGCATGTTCCTCGCCGAAGATATTGATAATTTCTATCTCGACCTCAAAGATGATCGCTTCATCTCACGCGCAGCAATTTATCATCAGCGTTTTTCGACGAATACTTTTCCGTCATGGAAATTGGCACAACCCTTCCGCATGTTGGCCCATAATGGTGAGATCAATACGCTTAAAGCCAATGTAAACCAGATGAAAAGCCATGAGATCAAAATGGCCTCTTCCGCTTTTTCTGAGCGCTCCGAAGACGTAAAGCCGGTGATTCAAAAAGGCAGCTCCGACTCTGCGGCTCTGGACGC
>CAYZGF010000129.1:0-1187 GCA_964477595.1 uncultured Algimonas sp. | reverse complement strand
AACGAGCTCGCGGATAAACGTCCCTATAGAAAATGGCTCGAAAAATCGATTGATTTGGATGAAAAGCTAGCAGGTCCTGAGCACACGACTTTATCCGGTGAAGCCTTGGCGCGTCGTCAGATGTCCTGCGGTCAAACCCTCGAGGACTTGGAACTCATCCTTTCGCCCATGGCGGAAACAGGCAAAGAGTCGATTGGGTCTATGGGCGATGATACGCCATTAGCCGTCTTGTCAGACATCTACCGTCCGCTTTCACATTACTTCCGTCAGAATTTCAGTCAGGTCACAAATCCACCGATTGATCCGCTGCGCGAAACGCGTGTAATGGGCCTTAAAACGCGCTTCCGAAATTTGCGCAATATTTTGGCAGAGGCGGGAACCCAAACAAAAGAAATGCTAGTGCTGGACAGTCCCGTCATGACGACGGGTATGTATACGCGTTTTGTTAAACTGGTCGGTGAGAAAAAGGTCCGTGTGATCGATTGCACATTCGATCCAGAGGCTGCCCAGTTAAAACCCGGCGGACGCACACTGAAAGCTCTCCTCGCCCGGATCAAAACTGAAGCTGAAGATGCCGTCCGAGACGGCGTTGAAAATATTGTTCTGTCTGATGAATTCACGAGTGAGAACAAAGCAGCCGCACCCATCATTCTTTGTGTTGGAGCCGTTCAGAGCCACTTAGTTCAGAACGGTCTTCGGTCTTCTTGCTCAATTTTGGTTCGTTCAGCCGAATGTTTGGATACGCATTATTTCGCGGTTCTTATTGGCGCGGGTGCAACAGCGGTTAACGCCTATATGGCGCAAGATTCGCTCTCTGAGAGGGTCAAACGCGGACTTCTGGACATGTCCACAGATGAAGCTGTTGCGCAATACAAGAAAGCCATCGAAGGCGGTCTGCTCAAGATTATTTCAAAGATCGGCATTTCCGTGATCTCGTCTTATCGCGGCGGCAATAATTTCGAAGCTCTGGGTTTATCCCGCGCATTAGTTGGCGAAAATTTTCCCGGCATGACCAGCCGTATCTCCGGAATTGGTCTCGCAGGTTTGGAAATTAAAATCATTGATGCGCATGAAGCGGCTTATGACACATCCGTCATACGCCTACCCGTTGGTGGACTTTACCGCGTTCGGGCAAAAGGCGAACGTCATGCCTATCAGGCTGATATGATCCATATGTTGCAGGAAGC
>CAYZGF010000128.1:0-6699 GCA_964477595.1 uncultured Algimonas sp. | reverse complement strand
GCGAGGCGGTTTTGACGTTCCTGACAACACATCATCAATTGATGAGAATGTATTATTTTTAGGTGAGCTAGCTTCGAGTATTTCCTGTAGGCCGCCGACAACACCCATGAGCTTGAAGAGGTTTTCTACCGAAACCGCACCGGTTTGCTCAAATTTTCTCAATGTAGCGAGCGCCACGCCGGAGCGTTTACTAAGTCCTGTCTGGGTTAAATCTAATGCCAAACGGCGGTTACGCATGTTTTTCGATAGCACAAGAAGAGCTTCTTGTGTGGTTATAAGTGATATCATATAAGTATTTATATATGATTATTCTCACAAATACTACCAATTTAATAGTTATACTTCGCTTTCAAACTGGATTTAAAGCCTAGAAAGCCCCGTTATCAAATTATGCTTAGGCGCTACTTTATGCCATTCAGATGGTGCCAGTTTCATATTGCTGGCGCCCCGCCTCACACAAAGTGTGGCGTCTTCTCTTATGTGAGTCGGTTGATGTTCCCCAGTAGGCGGAGCCGAAACTATAAAAATTGCCACATTATGTATGATGCCGCATGATGCAGAGACCGGAGCGCTAATAGTCCGAAACTTTCTGTAAATTTGTCATTTTCCTGTTTGTGTTTGTTTTTGACCGCGGACGTTCGAAGGCAGTACGAACAATTTCCTCCAATTGCTATCGACGGTTTTCCCGTTGCGTAGTCAGGCATGCCGATTCGTATCAAAACAGAGATCACTATGAGAAGTCGACGAAGTCTATTTAGCGATAATCATTGCTGTTAATCGGGTAGGAATATGTTACTGAGACCAGGTGATCACATCAGACACAATACCTTGGCATCAGGCCATATCGGACCGAACGACGACGCGCGATTGTAATGCGGGAACTGTGTTGGCCTTGCAGGGTGAAGACGCCGATAAGATCGGATATGTCCTGTCCGGCCGGGCGAAGGCCGTCGCATACTCTGAAAAAGGCGAAGCGACATGGGTTGGCTATTTCCACACAGGTGATTTTTTCGGGCATACAGCGCTCTTATCAGAGAGCCCTCCCCCATTTGAGATCATCGCGGAAACAGATGTCAAAGTTCTATATGTGACCACGGCGACAATGCAGAGCCTTCTCAACGAGCACGAAGGGTTGGGACTTGAGATTGCAAAAGACCTGGCGCTACGGCTCGATCACATGACGAACAGGCTGATCGAAGCCTACACATTATCTGCAAAGGGCCGGATATGCGCAGAGCTGTCCCGCCTATCGCGCGTTATCGGCATTGCCCCGGACACACGGATTATCCGTCCCAATCCCGTTTTTGTAGAACTTGCCGAGCGTGTGAACTCGACGCGCGAAACTGTGTCGCGAACCGTAAGTGATCTTCAGAAAAAAGGGATATTGGCCCGGGAGCCCGGAGCGATCATCATCAAAAACCCTGACCGTTTACGCGAGGGCATTCGGTAAGGGCGCGAGAGCCTGTATTGTATAGCACCGGATAGGCTGCGCCGACTTATGATCAATTTGTCCGGCATAGGTTATTTTAAATTTATCACCGGCAAGCGCCGCCAGCACGGTTGCAAAAGCCTCTGACGCCAAGAGGCTTTGCGGCGAGCCACCGTCAAGAAGCTGATCCAGAATATCATTTGTTGCCTCACCTTCTATATTTAGATGAAGTGCGATTTGCGCGCTTTCCTGCTTCCCTTTTATGGCAAGAGCCGACGTGATGGCGCCCTCAACTGTGGCATGGGTTTCAGAATTTCCGTTAAGTTCAGTCTTTATAGAGGCCGATAATGTTAAGTTAGAGACGCCCGACGGCAATGTAAGCGGGCGGTACGATCCGCCCGCTAATCTAAACTGGGGATGGGCGGTACCTGCCCAATCCTGCGCATGGGTAGCCGTATAAGACGGCGCATCAGTCTCTTTCAGAATGAGCATTTGTAGTGGTGCAACGCTCAGAGATTGCCCTTTTAATATCGCCTTTCCCATCGCTGAAAGCCCGCTGACACGGTTCATATCCATATCCGGCCAATTCGTATCCTGTGTGACAATTCGCAGTGAACTGGCTTGTGCCAGGCAATCTTCAAACCTCTCCCCCCAAGCGTCACCAAACGGGGTCACGGATTCGCGTTTAAACACATCTTTGGCACAAGGCAGAACTACATGTAATTCCGCGCCCTGCTCCAACAGACTTTCCGCGAATAAGATATCGCCGCCTGCCGCCAAGGCCCCAAAACCAAAACCGACATCTTCCTGTTGCAGGGCATCGGAGATTGAAATGCGCATCTCTTCATCTTCAACATCGGTCTGGTTGAGGCGAATATGACCCGCATAGTGCAGCGGGCGGGGCGGCCTGAAATCAGAAAGCCAATCAAGACTTTCTCCGCGTTTGGTCGCGATCATCATAAATTGCTTCAAGGTAGACGCATGCGCCGCATAATTCAGAGGATCAAAATCAATCGCAGCATGCAGCGCGGCGACCGCCTTTGCGCGCTCTCCCCTCAGCAGGAAACATTCCGCCCGGGTGGCTTCAACAAAGTAATGATCTGTCGGCGTGACCTCTCGCGAGACCGGCAGCAAAGCCTCAATCGCTTCAATCCGCGCCGTGACCCGTTCCTCCGGCAGGTCCGCCATCAACGCCATGGTGGCACTATTTATACCTGAATAATATCCAAGTGTATTTTGAAAGGCGGTCTCATATTTTCGCGCTGCGTCTTTTGCATGTTTCTGCGCTTCTTGTCCGGAGGATCGCAAATAGAGATCTTTTGACAGCCGTCCATTTAACGCCATGATATCTTCGTGATCACGCACAGCCGCCAACCCAAAGCGATCATACTCCGACAAAGCAAAATCAAGTGCCCCTGCCCGCGCCAATGCCAAAACCACTTGATGTTGTAGTATTCGGTCCAAAGGTCGCGCGGTCAACGCCGTACACCCGGCCTCATAACTCTGTATGTAATCATGCGGATGGATCGGCGTCATAAGATCTGCATAAGGTTTATTGCGCGGGAAAGAAAGGCGCGCAGATGCCCAGCCTACGCCTTTATTCTCGGGTGTCCGTGACGGTCGTCACGGTCAAACGGAAACTATCGGTAGAGTTTGCTCTTCAGGGACATTCGACTCTATAAGAAAATGAGGGCGTGAGGGCTGATAGGATGCGCAATTTGAAAACATATTGCTTGGCGTCATGCCTGGTGGTCCTAACCATGCTGGTAAATCCGGTTCAGTCCGTCGCGCAGGACGATGCAATATCTGATGTCGAGATAAGGCGGATCGAATATGGCGGTCTGTACCGATTGCAAGAGAGCTACGCGATCCTCTATGACAACAAGACGGCGGCGGCAAAACTAAAGGCGTTTCGTGTCGCCTTCCTCGATGATCGGGGTCAGGTTATTTTCGAAACTGAAACCCAAACCCATCCCATTGATGCAAATATCGCGCTTTACACCCTGCCCGCACCTGTCGAAGCCTTTCAATCCGTCGAACTGTCTGTTCTGAGCCTTCACGCCGGAGAAATCACAGATTTCCCAACGGAGATTGGCGGCATATTGGCCTTAAATGAAGTCACGGAAATGCCAGCTCAAGACCCATCCGAATCTTCCGAGGTGACGGATGATTCGGAATCGGGCAGCCAGTCAGAAGCTATCAGTGTTCCAGAAACTACTGATGTGCCGGAGTCAGAGGCCGGGATCGACTCTGCCGCTGCCGACGAACCAACCGGGTCGGAGACGAGCGGAGGTGCTGCGGCAGAAATAGCATCCGGCAGCGCAATCAATGAGAACATAAATAGTGAATTAGGCGGAGATGCATCTTCATCCGCTGAACCCTCCCCTGATGAGATGGGCGGCGATGCAGCTGATCAGGGCGAGCTTGGCTCAGGCTCCGACAGCTTGGCGGATGCTGGCGATGCGACTTCGCCCGCTGCTACCGCGATCACGACAGTGAACGGCAGTCCGGTCTCTCCAGACACAAACCCTGATGTGTCAGTCCCTTATTGGCTGATGTGGGTCTTGGGGGTGCTCACCCTGTTCGGAGTGCTCTTCACCCTTTTCAAATGGAAGCCTTTTGCGAAAGCCAAGGCGCGTCCTGACAAAGCAGCTCTTAAGGATTTGGATGATGCAGGGGTCTTATTTCCGGTCGATAGCCCAAACAAGGATTTTACAGACAGCCCGTTCAAAGCCGGAGATTTGAACCTACTGGGCGGTGAGATGTTGATAGGAGAGCATGATGTTTTACAAAAAGCTTATCGCGCAACCGGGCGCATTGGATATGCGCAAAAAGGCATACCTACCGAAAATGATTATTCCTTCGGCACAGGGTTTCTCATCACGGATCGCCATGTGCTGACCAATCGTCATGTCCACCGCGGATATAGGCATCTGCTGCTCAATCCGGATGACCCGGGCGGGATCGAATTCATGGCGGAAAAGGGACTAGATGCCTCGGATTTCGTCGCGTTCAAGACGCAAACGCCAATATTGCTGCCGGGTCTTGATATCGCGATTTACGAACTCGTCCGCCCTGTCAAAAACAGAAAACCCCTCACCTTCAAACCCGTCCCCGCGGCCTCTCTGGATGGGCGCAAAATTGCCGTGATTGGCTACCCAGATACCCGCGAAGACTTAGAGGACTTAGAGGATGAGGTTTTGGCGGTGCTGGAAGAGGATCCGATATTTGCCGTTAAACGGCTGAGCTGGGGGCACATTTTTCGCCACAGCACGGATGATGACGAGACATATGGTGTGGAAACCCGTATCCGTAAGAGCAAGTATAAAAAATTCACCATGGCCGCCATTTGCCATAATGCGTCGACGATGGGCGGGAATTCCGGATCGCCGGTGCTGGATTTCGAGACGGGTGATTGGGTTGGCGTGCATTTTCGCGGCTATCCCGCATTCAAAAAAGCTGAAGCTGCCAACCTCGCCATGGCGATTGATCAATTGTCCAGCGTGACCGACGTCACAGATCGGCCCAAAAATTTAAGCTAGGATCAGCATCATTAACCGGGAGAAAATTATGCCACAGTCAAACAATGATAATCCGCCTGGATCAGGAAGAGGAGGCGTCACACCAAATCAGGATTATTTGCAAGAATGGGACGAGTATCAGCGTGACTCAAAACGCACCCTGCCCATTCTTCTGCCAATTTCCGTCAATATGAAGAAGGGCAAGATTGTCCGTCACCGGATAACGGCGAAGAAGTTATCCGGTCTGCAAAAACAATTAATGACCGAATTCAAAGCCCATTGTGCCAATCCCCCTGGAGAGTTGGAAAAGAAATATATGGCCAAGCATTTTGAGGAGATGCTGGATGACTATATCGATTTTTTTGAGGATGACTTCGACGAAGGACCTGTTCCGCCCACGCCACTGGATTTGAATATCAGCCGTCCTGTCTGGATCCTCTATCATCTACCGCGCAAAAGTTGGTCCTTTACGGAAGCGCGTCAGTTCAGCACGGAAAATGACCGGGATGATTTTGGACGGAATTTCGAGAAGATTACAACCTTCGACAATTACAACTACCTGCTATTGGCCAATCACTGCCGATCCACGCCGGAAGGCCTAAAATTCAATCTGCACATCACAATAACGCAGACAGAAAATGGGCAGACGCTCAAAACACCGATTATTATTGATCCGGGTTCGGGTAACGAAGACCGTGGAGGCACAGGTCAGCAGGGACTACCCTAAAACCGATATATTAAGTATCTCCGTTTCACCATTTCCTGATTTCATTTCGTAATTCGGTGAAACGGAGCTCTATTTTATCAGCTTCAGTGTAAGTGATATCAGCTCTTTCAATTAAGACTAACAGATCTTTCAGATACAAATAATATTCAGATTGCCATTTTCGATTATCAGGATCGAATAGAAGGAGATTTTCATGATCGATTAAAGACGCTTCTATTACTTGATTAACTTGGTCTGATTCTAAAATTTGATCGGTCACCAAACGCGACATAGCTTGAGCATGTCTAAAGCGACATTTCTTATTCTTGGGATACTCTTCAATACATTTTTTGAGAATATCTATCTGCCGATTTTTCAAACTCAATGCGTCTGCTTTAAAATCATTCTCTATTTTAATTCTCGCCAATCCACTCAAAACATTAGCCAATTCAAACTTTGGTTCAAGATTACTTCCGTCAATCTCGATCGCTAGTTCAAAAAACCTGACTCCCTCTAAATAGTACCCCTCCGCAATATCCAATTCGCCAAGCTCTCGATACGCCAGAGCTATATTATTTGCACCCCAAGCCCTCTCCATTGTCCAATGAAAATTGGACGTGTCTTTCTTGTAAAGGATTTCAGAGTACTCTTTGTAACTTTTCCAATGAGCAAGAGCCGAATTAAAGTTCCCGGTCCATCTAAAAATTTCACCCATCCAGAACTCGCTCTGTGCTTGGGCAAATATCGCATTTTCGTCGTCCGGACTTCTATTGTAAACTTCTTTGGTCAAGCGCGCTGCCGCTTCAATCTCTTGCTTAGCTTTATCAAAATCACGACTGGCTAAAGCGACCTGACCTAAAATATGGCGCGCCCTCGCCTGCCGCGCGAGGCTATCATCCGGTAGTTTCGCGATGTCTTGCGCGTCATAATATTCAACGGCGCGGTCACCTATACCTGCGAGAATATCAAGACGTCCGACAGGCTCTAATTTCTCTTTCAAATCCGTGATCATATATTCGACCAAGCCTTCAGCCTGCATCCGG
>CAYZGF010000127.1:0-6734 GCA_964477595.1 uncultured Algimonas sp. | reverse complement strand
GTATCGGGAGTGGATTCTAATCCTATTGTGAGTTGAATGCTCTTTTATAAAATGGATAGCATCATTTTTGTGTTATAAAACTGAGCTTATCGACGGGGATAAAATTCGGGATAAAATGGGTCACAGAATCTATCCACGATGTTCACAATGTTAACGCCTCATGCCCCCAGCTGTGGATGTTGGCTGTGGGTTTGTTGAATTTATGCCCGACTCTCCCTCTCAATTTGGGATCGGTTGCTTTGTCTGTGGACAGGAAAGCGTAAACACGCGACATAGGCCCTGTTACGATTAGCTAAGAGATAAGATTTACCCGCAGCCAATATGTCAGAGCGCAATCCAAATATCGCGATCTACTTTCACGTTCATCTCGTCTCTGACTCCACGGGCGAGACTTTGGTTGCCATGATGAAAGCGTCGACCGCGCAATTTCGGTCCGCCACAGCTTTGGAACATTTACATGCTCTGGTGCGATCAGAAGCACAGCTTGAACGGACATTGGAAACGATCGAATCCAAACCCGGCGTGGTTCTCTATACGCTGGTCAATTCTGAACGTCGGGCCCGGCTGGAAGCCTTTTGTCGCAACCGTAATATTCCGGCTGTTTCGATATTGGACCCGACTCTCTCTGTCTTGGGGCGGTATCTCGGCGCTGCCATGACGGATGAGATTGGGGCGCAGCGTACGCTGGATGATGCCTATTATTCGCGCATTGAAGCTCTGGATTATGCGATGGCCCAAGATGATGGGCAAAATGTACAGGGTTTAGCTGAGGCTGAAATTGTGTTGCTGGGTGTGTCGCGGACGTCGAAAACGCCGACCTGCATTTATCTGGCTAATCGGGGCTATAAAGCCGGGAATATTCCATTGGTGCCCGGTGCGCCCCTGCCCGCTATTCTCGATAGTTTTACAAAGCCCTTTATCGTGGGCCTCGTGGCGGCACCTGATCGGATTGTGCAAATCCGTGAGCAGCGCCTGATGGGTCTGCGCCAAACGGAGCAAACAGCCTATATTGATCAAGATCGGGTGCGGGACGAAATGCGGGACGCAAAGCGTATGTTCCACCGCAAAGGGTATAAGGTGATTGATGTCACGCGCCGCTCGATTGAGGAAACGGCCGCGCAAGTTATTAATCTCTATAATAAAGCGCGTCCAATTGAAGAACGCCGTCGAGGATTGAGATGAGCCGTCACCGCATTATTCTCGCCAGCGGCTCGGCCATTCGTCGCCAGATATTGGACGGTGCGGGGCTGGACTATGAGGTCATTGTGCGGCCCGTTGATGAGGCGGCGATTAAAGAGGCCATGCTGGCTGAAAATTCGCGCCTTCGCGATATTGCGGATGCGCTGGCAGAGGCCAAGGCCATGCGCGTGTCGCGGCAAGAACCCGGTCTCGTCATTGGCGCCGATCAGATTATGGTCATGGATGACACTTTATT
This sequence comes from uncultured Algimonas sp., assembly GCA_964477595.1. Taxonomy (GTDB): domain Bacteria; phylum Pseudomonadota; class Alphaproteobacteria; order Caulobacterales; family Maricaulaceae; genus Litorimonas. The sequence continues at coordinate 5,299 of CAYZGF010000127.1, read as the reverse complement.
TGATAAGCCAAAAGATATGGATGAGGTGCGGAGCCGGCTGATTTCCATGCGCGGGAAAAAGCACGAGCTGGTAGGGGCTGTCGTGATTTGCGAAAATGGCGTTCCCGTCTGGCGGCATATGTGCCGGACAAAATTATGGGTCCGTGAGTTTTCTGACGCGTTTCTAGATTGGTATATTAAGACCGAAGGCGAAGCGCTGACCAAAAGTGTTGGCGCCTATCGTTTTGAAGGTCCGGGCGCGCAACTTTTTGAAAAAGTTGAAGGAGGATTTTTCGCTATCCTTGGTCTCGATCTACTGCCTGTTCTGGACTATTTGCGCACACGCGGTGTGGCGCTGACATGAGCCGACCGATCCCGAGATTAGCCGGTGTGTGTGGATGGCCTATCCATCACTCCCTCTCACCTTTGCTGCATAGTTATTGGTTGAAAGAGATGGGCATTGCGGGCGCTTATGTGCCCTTTGCCGTTGATCCGAAAAATGCGGAGGAGGCGTTTCGCACGCTGAAACAAACTTCTATTTCCGGCGTGAATGTGACTCTGCCTCTAAAGTCAGCGGCCTTTCATGCAGCAGATGTGGCGACAGAGGAAGCGCAAAAACTGGGCGTGGCGAATTGCCTCTATAAATCGCGGGGTCAGCTGGTCGCGCATAATACGGATTTGGAAGGATTTGCTGCTCCGTTGATTTCGAAATTAGGTGCGGAGCGCGTTCAAAATTCCTCTGCACTTGTCATCGGCGCGGGCGGGGCCAGTCGTGCTGTATTGGGGGCGTTGCTATCGCTCGGTGTGCCGGAAATTTGTTTGATTAACCGGACGGATGCCAAGGCGGAAGACCTCGTTCGGCAAGTCGATGTGCCGAGCCTCTACGCCCTGCCTTGGGCGCAGCGTCAAGAGGCTGTGGCCCGCGCGGATTTGATCGTGAATGCCAGTGCAGCGGGGATGACCGGAAAGCCGGATTTGGATATCTCATTGGGCAAGGGTCGGGCAGGCGGCCTTGTCTATGACTTAATCTATACGCCACGTATGACCAGATTAATGAAAGACGCCCAAGCCAATGGGATGGAGGTTTTAGGCGGTCTTGAGATGTTGATTGCGCAGGCGCGACCCAGTTTTAAACTCTTCTTTGGCCGAACACCGCCTCAAAATCTCGATCCGACAGACATATTGTTCGAAGCTCTGAAGACGGGCAAAAGATGAAGATCATCGGGCTGACAGGCTCTATCGGGATGGGGAAATCCACCACCGCTCAGATGTTTGCCGATCTGGGATGTCCCGTATTTGATGCCGATGCTGCCGTTCACGAACTTTATGCCAAAGACGGCCGGGCTGTTCCATTGATCCGGGCGGTCTTTCCGGACGCAGTTATGGATGGGGCTGTTGATCGAAAGCGCCTCGGGGATCACATGCGCGCCGATCCGCTGAATTTGAAAGTTCTGGAGAGCTTCATTCATCCCTGGGTTGGCGAGATGCGTGCTGCGTTCTTAGAAAAAGCCAAGCTTGATAAGGCCAAAGCTGTTATCTTTGATGTTCCGCTACTCTTTGAAACCGGGGGTAATGCGCGTGTTGATGCGACGGTTGTTGTAACAGCGCCTGCAGATATTCAGCGCGAACGTGTCATGTCACGACCGGGCATGACAGAAGAGCTGTTTGCGATGATTTTGTCCAAACAAATGCCCGATGCGGAGAAGCGCAAACGGGCGGATTATATCGTTCACACAGATGGGGGGCTGGATGCGGCCCGCGCGCAAGTGACGGAGATTCTGGACCAGATTCTCCACACTTAAATCCATTTTGTGGATTCCGCTAATCAAGCCGCCGCATATAGTGGCCATATGGATGCCCATAGAGAAATTGTCTTCGATACGGAAACGACCGGGTTTGATGCCAAAGGCGCGGACCGGATCACCGAAATCGGCTGTATTGAGATTATTGATCTCCTGCCGACGGGACGCCAGTTCCATTGCTATCTCGATCCGCAACGGGAGGTGCCGGATAAGGTTGTCGAGATTACCGGACTGACGACAGATTTTCTGCGCGGCAAACCTTTATTTAAAGACAAGGCAGATGAGTTTCTGGAATTTGTCGGCGACGCGACACTCATCGCGCATAATGCGCAATTCGATATGGGCTTCATCAATGCAGAGCTTGTCCGGTCGGGCCGCGACCCCCTGCCCGCGAAACAGTTTAAAGATACGCTGGCCATGGCCCATGCGAAATTCCCGGGCTCGCCGGCCTCACTGGATGCCTTATGTAAGCGGTTCGATATCTCGCTCTCTGCCCGGGATAAACATGGCGCGATTATTGACTCGGAACTCCTCGCCGCTGTCTATCTGGAACTGAGCGGGGGCCGCGCCATGAGCCTCGGTCTGGACGCAAAGCCTGAAACGACTGAGAATGAAAGCGGTTTCCCAACCGCCAAAGCCAGACCAAATCCGTTCGTCCTTCTGCCAACAGAAGACGAGATAAAAGCACACCGGGAATTTATCGGGTCATTTAAAAATGAACGTATCGTCTGGGAAAAGGTCTGGAAACAACGCGAGCGTGGTCGGCCTTAGCTTTTCTTTTGGCTCATGAAATTGATAAACTCACGTGTGGCTGGGTTAAGGTCAGCATTGGGAATCCAGACCAGATAGATTGGCAACTCCTTTTCATCAGCCCAAGCTGGCAAGAGATGTACTAGCCTATTTGATGCCAAATCTCTTTCAACCAAATGATAGGGCAAAGCAGCGACCCCTAATCCTGCTAAGCATAAGGCTTTGACTGATTGAGCAGAGCTTGCTTTGGCTATGACTTGCCCCCAAACATTGCCTGATTTTTCGTTAGCTTTTTTCAAGTCTATGAAGTCGGGGACGAGCGAGAAACTGACGAAATCCCAATTTTTCAACTCTCTTGGGTGCGAAGCAGTTGGTCGCAATTCTATATAAGACGGCGCCGCGACTAATATGCGGGTATCGCTGCCTATGCGTTTTGATTTTAAATCTGAGGCTTTGAAAAATCCCATTCGAATAGCGACGTCATGCCCCTCTCCGATCAGGCTCTGCTGTTGATCTGTGGACATAAGGTTAAGTCTTATCCCCGTGTGGTTTTTGGTAAAGGCCGCGATTTTCTTAATGATTGGGTTAGATGAAAGCGTTTCGGGGATGGCGACGCGTAGATCGGTTAAAGGGGTGTTCGCGCGCTGCGCAAATTGATCCAATCCATCTCTGGCGGCAGTGAGCATTGCTTTAGCGGATTGGTAGAATGATTTTCCATCTTGGGTGAGCGTCACGCGGCGGGTTGAGCGGTAAAGTAATGGCGCACCAATTTGAGCCTCGAGCTTTTTAATATGAATGCTGACATTGGCCGGAGACAGGTTCAATATTTTCGCGGCTCCGCGAAAAGAGCCTTCATCAACGACGGCCGCAAAGATGGCCATGGATTTAAGTTGGTCGATCATCGAAAGTTCAATTGTTAAATATATAAAACAGTATTGTTAAATATACGATATATATGTGTCACGTGCAATCCGTTACCCAACTGTCAGTTCAACCCTTGGAGCTGATCAATGAAATTCTTGCTGACCACGATTTTTGTTACCGCGTCTGTATCTGTTCTCGCAGCGTGCTCAATTACCACACCCCCTTCCCTAGACACATCTGAACAGGAGATATCTATGGCGTCCAACACGGAAAAAGTTCTCGCGCTACTCGATAGTTTCAACACAGGCGATCAAGAACCGATCGGTTATATTAACCCGGAAAAATACATTCAACATAATCTTGATGTTGGTGACGGCTTGGCGGGTTTTGGTGAGGTTATGCGCAACGCACCGCCACAAGGCTTTAGCGCAAAAGTTCATCGTGCTTTTGCGGATGGTGACTATGTTGTCACCCATACGGAATATGACTTCTTTGGACCAAAAGCGGGTTTTGATGTGTTCCGTTTTGAAGACGGCCTCATTGTTGAGCATTGGGATAATTTGACCGAAGTCACTCCGCCAAACCCCAGTGGCCGCACACAATTTGACGGCGCAAAAGATGTTACAGATTTGGATAAGACCGAGAGTAATAAAGCGGTCGTTGAGGGTTTTATAAATAATGTTCTGTTGGACGGGCAAATGGATAAGCTCACCGCTTACATTAATCCAAACAAATATATTCAACATAATTCCGCTGTTGCCGACGGGTTAGACGGCTTTGGTGAGGCCATGAAATATTTTGCCGAAAACGGATTGGTGATGGAATATGAGAAAGTTCACAAAATTCTCGGCCAAGGCAATTTTGTTCTGGCGATGAGCGAGGGTAAGTTTGGAAAAGGTGACCACGTCGCATTTTACGATCTCTTCCGATTGGAAGATGGGCTCATTGTTGAACATTGGGATGTCATCCAAGCCATTCCGGAAAAGTCCGATTGGAAAAACCAAAACGGCAAATTTTAATTCGACTCCCAAGTTAGAGCCAAAGCCAAAAGGCTTTGGCTCTGCAATGGCCCTTCATTCGGAGATTTTTTGATGAGACAACGGCTTAAATCCATCGCAATACTGGCAGCGTGTGGCGTAGCCCTCAGTGCAAGCGCTTGTAATAATTCGTCGCAAATCTCGACATCAGATAGTACGGCGGCTGAAATTCCTACGGCGTATCTGGAGGGACAAGAGACATTGAAGGTCGCTGAGACATTTTTAACGGCCGCTGGCGGCGGTGATGGCGAAACTTTAAATTCACTTATGGCCGATGACTTTGTCTGGCACAATGAAGGTGATGAAACTATTCCTTGGATCGGAAATTGGGAAGGCAAGGATGTGGTATTCGAGCAATTCATGCCCGCCTTTGGCGCAGGCCTAAAGACTACCAGCTGGACCACGGATTATAAATTCGCCTCAGGTGATCAAGCCGTCTTTATGGGTTCCATGTCTGCAATTGCGAACAACTCCGGTGCGGAAACAGGTACATTTAGCTGGGCTGTTCGGGTCAATGTCGTAGACGGAAAAGTCAAAAGCTGGAATTGGTTCGAAGACAGCTTCGCCATTTCGCAAGCTTATCACGGTGACAACTAAGTGAAACGAGTCTTGAGGGCTCTAAAGCTAATTCACCAAGCAGGTTTCATAAGCGTCGCTGTTATTATTGGTTAGCCCAATAATGCCCTCATACTTTTCCGCTTCATCCGTGACGAGGATGTCTGCGGCTTTTATTAGAGTGGTTAGTGGGGGCTGACGGTTTGGGTCGCCTATGCGGCCGATGATATAATTACCTTTTTCTTTCAATGTTTTAGCTCTATCTCCATTGCCAACGCCGTAGCCTAGCCAGACGCCATGACCCACCTGCGT
>CAYZGF010000126.1:0-6753 GCA_964477595.1 uncultured Algimonas sp. | reverse complement strand
TATTCGTGTTGTAGCGAGAGCAGTGATAGCTGGACAGGATCGTGCGGCCTAAATCATCCTGATACTCCGTCCCGTGACCAAATTTATGCGTCGCAAGGCGTAGGCCGAGCGCTCTCACAGTGCTGTCATGACTGATTTTACCTAAACACAATAGGACCTTGGTATTCGGCAACGCTTCGAGTTGTCGCTTGTGATAGAGGTCACGGCACGTATTAATCTCGCTTGAAACAGGTTTGTTCTGGGGTGGAAGACAGCGGACCACATTTGTGACCATAGTGTCTCTGAGTTCTAAGCCATCTTGGCCTTTTGCATCGCGGTCATATTGCCCGGTAGAAAATCCATATTTATCCAAAGCCGCGTAAAGCAGGTCTCCGGCCCAATCTCCCGTAAAAGGCCGCCCCGTCCGATTCGCACCGTGCATGCCCGGTGCGAGACCAATCACCATAAGTTTTGGATCGGGTGAAAAGAAATTCGGGACCGGCCCGTTGAAATAATCGGGCCGCAATATGCGTTGCTCGTCCAAAAACTCTGCGAGGCGCGGACACTCACGACAGGTATAGGGCGCATTAATATTACTCATCGTCATAATCCGCATATTCCCGGCGGGGGCGCCCGATGAGGGCTTCCATATCGGAGAGTTCAATCACGTCATTGGCCTGCCGTCTGAGTTCATCCGCCAGCATGGAAGGTTTTGTGCGCATAGATGAGAGAACAGAGACGCGCGTGCCTTTGCGCTGGCAGGCATCTACAGCAGCACGGAAGTCACCGTCGCCGCTACAAAGAATAATGTGATCCACATGTTCAGCCATCTCGACCATATCTAACGCCAGCTCGATATCCATATTGCCTTTGATCCGACTACGCCCGTCTCGGTCGGTGTAAGACTTCGCAGGTTTGGAAATAACCTGATATCCATTATAGTTGAGCCAGTCGACGAGGGGGCGAATGGGGGAGTATTCCTCATTCTCAATAATGGCTGTATAATAACGTGCGTTAACAAAACGGCCTTTTCCCTTAAAAAGTTCAAGCATCTTCTTGTAATCTATGTCGAAATCGAGAGACTTGACGGTGGAGTAAAAATTGGCGCCATCCACAAATAGTGCTAGGCGCTCTTCGGGGTAGAAGACCATGTTCATGACCGTTTTCAAAAATGCTTTAAAATATGACTGAGTGTCTCATCGCATTTGGCGGCAATCTATCCAACCCTAAAGTGACCTTCCAGATTGCACTGGCGAGTTTAAGCGCTGAGGGGTTTCGGCTGCAAAGAAAATCGGGCTTATGGAAGTCACCGGCCTGGCCTCCCGGTTCCGATCAAGCCGATTATCTGAACGCCGTTGTCAAAGGCAGTTTTGACGGCGATGCTGCGTCATTATTAGCATTGATGCACAGGATCGAGGCGGCTCAAGGCCGTGTTCGGAGTATGCCAAATGCCGCCCGCACTTTGGATTTGGATTTGCTTACATTCGGGACGCAAGTCAGCAAAACCGAAACGCTACAACTGCCACATCCCCGAATGATGGAGCGCGCCTTTGTTTTGATTCCCGCGTCGGAAATAGAGCCAAAATGGCTTCGGTATACGAGGTTGTTATCAGAAGCGGATATACGGGCGACACGATATGTTGGTCCGTGGTAAAACAGGTTGATTAGCCGCGACTTAGTGACTAAGTACACGTTGAATTTGAGGCCGTCCCGCTACGGCCTTTTTGTATTGGAGTTCCCATGGCCCGCGTTACCGTTGAAGATTGCGTCGAAAAAGTCCCAAATCGTTTTGACCTTGTGCTGCTTGCATCGCACCGCTCACGCAACATTGCGGCGGGTTCAGAGCTGACGGTTGATCGGGACAATGATAAGACTCCTGTTGTCGCTTTCCGTGAATTGGCTGACGAAACACTCGATTTGAACGACCTTCGCGAATCTCTTGTCGTCGGTCTTCAGCGCGTTATTCAAGACGATGATCTGCCGGATGAGCAAGAGGATGCACCGGTCTTGGCGCTTGAGCACGGCGATGCCGCACCGCAAGCTGAGATGTCGGAGGCAGACGTTCTTCGCGCCCTGCAAGGCGACCGCGACAATGACAGCTCATCACGGTTCTAGGTGAATCCAAAAGATTACTGATAAAGCCGTCCCTTGTGGCGGCTTTTTTATTGGCTGATTGCAACTTATCAGCCTATATCGATCATTCGTGAATAAGCCTGTCGATATCACTGCTCCCAAAGCTCCGCAGAAATATCTGCGCCAATATGAGCTGATTGAGCTCGTCAAAAAATATGATCCGTCTGCGGATGAGGCTTTGCTGAATAAGGCCTATGTTTATTCTGTGCAGGCACATGGCAAGCAATTGCGCCATTCCGGCGACCCTTATTACGCGCATCCGATTGAAGTGGCAGGGATTGTCGCGTCACTTCATCTCGATATTGCCACGGTTTGTACGGCGCTTTTGCATGACGTCTTGGAAGACACAGACGCGACGGTGCAAGAACTTGCCGAAGAGTTCACCCCCGAAATTGCTGAGCTTGTCGACGGTGTAACGAAACTTGGGCAGGTCGAAATGTCCCGTCCGAACCTGTCTAAAGAACGGGCGCAGGCAGAGAACTTTCAGAAATTTATTCTCGCAGTGTCAAAGGATGTCAGAGTTTTGCTTGTGAAGCTCTGTGATCGCCTGCACAATATGCGGACCCTGCAATATCATCCAAAACAGGCGTCAAGGGAGCGAATAGCCCGCGAGACTCTGGAGATATTTGCACCGCTCGCGCGCCGGATCGGTGTCGATAAGATCTGCTCTGAATTGGAAGAATTGTCTTTTCAGCACATAAACCCGGCTGCCTATGAAAGTATTCAAAAGCGCCTTGAAGATTGGCGCTCCTCTCAAGGGGAAGCGATCAGCCAGGTTTTCACCGCGCTCAAAAACACGCTCAACGATGCCGGATTGGAAGTGCGTGTTTATGGGCGTGAAAAACGCGCCTATGCAATTTGGCGCAAATTACAGCGTCAAAATATTAGCTTTGACGATGTCGCGGATATCTATGCGTTCAGGATCATCGTCGAAAAAAGAGCTGAATGTTACGAGACTCTTGGCATTTTGCACGAAGCGTTTCGCGCTGTCCCATCACGCTTCAGAGATTTCATCTCGGTGCCGAAACCAAATGGCTATCAGTCTCTTCACACCACCATAAGGACGGATGAGAACAGGCGTGTTGAAATTCAAATCCGGACTGAACGCATGGAAGATGTCGCGAATCGCGGCGTCGCGGCGCATTGGGCTTATAAGGATGAGAGCTACGCCTATGACCCCGCGAGTGCGCAGGCCGCCGGCGGTGATCCACTAAAGCGTATCCGCCCGCTTATCGAGATGATGGAGCAAAGCGGTGATGCGGATGAGTTTCTGGACAATGTGAAGCTGGAAATGTTCACGGATCAGGTCTTCACCTTTACACCAAAAGGCGATTTGATTGCACTGCCGCGCGGAGCCTCACCGATTGATTTTGCTTATGCAGTTCACACCAAAGTGGGGGATACCTGCATTGGTGCGATCGTAAATGGGCGTGACGTTCCACTGCGTACCCAGTTGGAAAATGGGGACGTCGTTAAAATTGTGCGGGGCGGCACGGCTGAACCGCAACCCGGCTGGGAGAGTATCGCGACGACCGGGCGTGCGCGACAGGCGCTACGCCGTCTTACGCGAACAGGTGAATCTGAAGAATTTCGACGTATTGGCGAAACGCTGGCGCTCCACGCGTTCAAGCGGGAAGGCAAAGATCTCGACTCTGCCGTCCTGACAGATGCGCTGAAACGTCTGCAAATCTCTGATGAGACAACACTCTTTGAGACTCTTGGGCGTGGCAAACTCTCAATGAACGATTTCGTCGAAGCTGTCTTTCCGGGGCGCAGTGAGGCTCAAGCCGAAGGCGGTGTACAAAATCTGGATTTGATTGATGACGCCAGTGCAGGACTTTACGTCAAAGGTGACGGATTAAATCCGGGGCAGGGCTTACATCTCGCGGAGTGCTGTTCTCCGATTCCGGGGGATCGCATAATCGGACTACAGGATGCGGGTCGCGGAATCATCATTCACACAATCGATTGCGATGAGTTGGCGGCCAAAGAAGATCAATTTGAGAACTGGATTGATTTGGCGTGGCGCCGCGCGGCAGAACAGGCCGCATCAACGGGCCGCGTTGTTACAACCGTTCAGCACGTTCCTGGCGCTTTGGCTGATGTCACAAAGATCATTGGCGAGTCGCAAGGCAATCTGACCAACATTAAAACGGTTCGACGAAGCCCGACATTTTTTGATATGATCATTGACGTAGAAGTCCGCGATACGCGCCATCTCATGTCCATTATAGCCGCGCTTCGGGCGTCGGCCTTTGTTGTCAAAGTAAACCGCAGTCGCGCACTGCCTGCCCATTTGAAAGCTTAATTCATGAATACTGATGACGTCCTTGATGTTTTCCGTGAGGCCGGAGCGCTCTTAGAAGGGCACTTTATTTTGTCTTCGGGTCGACGCAGTCCTGTCTTTCTTCAAAAGGCTCTGATCTTCAAAAACCCCCGTTTGACAGAGATCGTCTGCAAAGCTCTAGCCGAAAAAGTAAAAGCGCAAGGCATTGAACCTGATGTCATAATTGCGCCCGCCATGGGCGGTGTGATTCCGGGATATGAAACGGCCCGTCACATGGGCCTCGACTCTCTCTTCGTCGAGCGTGTGGACGGCGTATTTACGCTGCGCCGTGGCTTTACAATAGAACCGGGGAGCAAAGTCCTGATGGTCGAAGATATCGTTACAACAGGATTGTCGTCCCGCGAATGTATTGCGGCCATCACGAAAGAGACAGGCGCAGAGATTATTGCAGGTGCATGTATATTTGATCGTTCAAATGGCGAAGCCGATATCGGTGTCCCACTGGTCAGTCTCGCGGCAAGACGGTTTCCTGATTATGATCCGGATGATCTTCCTGCTGAACTCGCATCAATGCCTGCCGTAAAGCCGGGTAGCCGAGGTCTCTCATGAAAAGCCTTCCTCGTTTAGGCGTTAATATTGATCATATCGCGACCGTTCGAAATGCGCGTGGCGGGGAGCATCCTGATCCTGTAGCGGGGGCCTATGCGGCAATCCGATCTGGCGCAGACGGTATCACTGCCCATCTGCGGGAAGATCGTCGTCACATGCGCGATGATGATATGGTTCGGTTGCAAATGCTGTGTGAGAGCGAGAACATCCCGCTAAACATGGAAATGGCCGCAACAGAAGAGATGCTGAAAATTGCTTTAGATTTAAAACCTAAGGCTATTTGTATTGTGCCCGAACGTCGTGAGGAACGGACGACAGAGGGGGGGCTGGATGTCGCCGGTGGCCATAATCATATAACGCCGATTGTGAGAGAACTGACCAAATCCGGATCGCGAGTGTCCTTGTTCATTGAAGCCGTTGAACCACAAATTAGAGCCGCTGCAAGCACGGGAGCGGCGGTCATAGAGTTTCACACAGGGGCTTATGCGCATGCTTTGGATGACGGAGACGACGCCGCTGCAGAAGGCTATCTAGAAAGCTTTATAAAAGGAGCGAAACTTGCCGATGAATTGGGTCTGGAAGTGCATTTCGGTCATGGGCTGACGTTCGATAATGTCGGCGCAGTTGCAGCTATTCCGGAATGTATGGAGTTGAACATCGGCCATTTCATCATTGGCGAAGCGATTTTTATGGGCCTAGAAGCGGCTATCACAGAGATGCGCCGCTTAGCCACTGAGGCGCGGGCAGCATGATTATCGGAATTGGTACCGATATTTGCGATATTCGCCGCATCGAACAGTCTATTGAGAAGTTCGGTGAGCGCTTTTTGAACAAGACGTTCACAGCGGACGAGCAAGCTTATTGTGAGTGCAAAGCCCGTCCCGCCATGAGCTATGCCAAGCGTTTTGCGGCCAAGGAGGCCGTCGCAAAGGCCTTGGCAGGTGAAGATACGGGCAGTTTGTCTTGGACTTCTGTAGAGGTGTTAAATGACCCGTCCGGTCGACCGACTGTCAAGTTGATGAAAGACGCTAAGACCCGAGCGAACCAACACTGTCCTGACGGACATCAATTTATTATACATCTGTCACTGTCAGATGATTATCCTTATGCCACTGCATTTGCGATTGCCGAAGCCATTCCAGACGTTAGATAGGGTCAATGAGAAAATCCAAGACCAAAGATAAAGACGAAAAAGCCAAGGGCGGAATAGGCGAGACCATCTCGACCGTTCTATGGGCCTTGGGTATTGCATTTGTGCTGCGGACGTTCATCTTTCAACCTTTCCACATCCCGTCGGGATCCATGGTGCCGGGTTTGGTGAAGGGTGATTATATTATCACCTCAAAATTCACTGTGGGATTTGGCAAGCACGCCGCCACACCCTTTCCGTTTCCTGTCAAAAAAGGTCGACTATTTGAGCGTGAGTTGAAGCGCGGCGATGTCATCGTGTTCCGCCCGGAGGGCGATACGAAGAACTTCATCAAGCGTGTAATTGGTCTGCCCGGTGATCAGGTGCAGATGCGACAGGGCTTGCTGTATCTGAACGGGGAGCGGGTCCCGGTGGAGAAAACCGGCACTTATGATTATACGAATAATTTCGGTAATGTCGAAAATGCGGATGTGCTGGTCGAAACACTGCCCAATGGTCGGACGCAAACCATATTAGACGCACAGAAAAATAGCCCTCTGTTGGACAGGACAGAAGTCCGAACCGTTCCGGCCGGATATTACTTCATGATGGGTGA
>CAYZGF010000125.1:0-6837 GCA_964477595.1 uncultured Algimonas sp. | reverse complement strand
GGCCTCTACCGAGCTTGTAACTATCCCTCCAACTTACAACGCTGATGGGAGTGTCGCGATACCTGCCAGAGTGGTAGAGCGCACCATTCCAGCGGTGACGAAAACCGAGACACGCCGGGTTATCAAGACGCCTGCGGCAACCATCGAGCGGCATATTCCTGCCGGCACAATAATTGAAGCTCAAGTCAGAACAGAAATCAGCCCGCAGAAATTCTATCTCCGCGATGATGACGGACGGATAGTGCGAGAGTTTGACAGTCGTGATGCGTTTGAGAAGTATAAGCTGAATACAACGACATCCGTATCGGAAAAACCTGTTTCCACATTCTCTGTGGACGTGGATACGGCCAGTTACTCCTTCCTGCGCGCGTCTATCAATCGCGGGCAATTGCCGCCGCGCCAGTCGATCCGGCTTGAAGAAATGATCAATTATTTCCCCTATGATTATGAAGCGCCGCGATCTGCTGAGACTCCGTTTAAGGCGAATGTGACAGTGACTCAGAACCCATGGAATGCCGATACAAAACTGATGCATATCGGGATAAAGGGTTATGTCCCGCCTGCAAGTGAGCGCCCCAGTAGCAATATTGTTCTGCTGATTGATACGTCGGGGTCTATGAGCCAACCTAACAAGCTTCCGCTTTTGGTGAACAGTTTCAAACTGCTCCTCAAGACATTGGATGAGGATGATACGGTCTCTATCGTGACTTATGCAGGGCGCGCGGGCACAGTTTTAGAGCCGACGCCAGCCAGTCGTAAGAAAGAGATTATTGAGGCCTTGGACCGGTTGCGCTCAGGTGGCTCAACAGCCGGGGCCGCAGGTTTGGAGCTCGCCTATAATAAAGCGATGGAGAGCTTTAAAGAAGGCGGGAATAACCGTGTTATCTTGGCGACAGATGGAGATTTCAACGTGGGCTTCTCGTCTCCGGACGAAATGAAAAGCTATATTGAAGAGAAACGCGATACGGGCGTCTTTCTCTCCGTGCTCGGCTTTGGCATGGGAAATTACAATGATCATTTGATGCAGTCGCTTGCCCAGAACGGGAACGGCGTCGCCGCCTATATAGACAGTCTTTCAGAAGCCAATAAAGTGCTGGCAGATGAAGCGGGTAGTTCTCTTTTGACGATTGCCAAAGACGTCAAAATTCAAGTCGAGTTTAATCCGGCGACTATCGCTGAATATCGTTTACTGGGCTATGAAACGCGTGCCCTAAAACGTCAGGACTTTAACAATGATAAGGTCGATGCAGGCGATATTGGCGCCGGGCACAGCGTCACCGCGATCTATGAAATGACCCCGGTTGGTTCTCCTGCGATTACGATTGATCAGCTGCGATATGTTGCAGAGGATGAGACACCGAAAGATACGGGATCGGATGAATTTGCCTTTGTTAAAATTCGTCACAAACTCCCGGATGCGGATAAATCTACGCTACAGACTTTCCCAATTGGAAAGCGCCAAGAACGTCGGTTGAGCCGTGCCAGTGACGATATGCGCTTCGCAACAGCTGTTGCTATCGTAGGTCAGAAGCTTCGTGGTGATTTGCAAGTCGAGGATTATGGCTATGCTGACGCCATCAAACTTGCCAATGGAGCGAAGGGCGAAGATGAAAACGGCTACCGGGCAGAATTTGTCCAAATGGTGAAGCTGATTGAGGCGATGGAGGAGTAATCGGCTGAAACTCCAATCAGCTAGGTAGAGATCTACATAGCCTCCCTCAAATATCTCTCGATCTTTTCCATGGTCGAGAGAAATCTCTCTCTTTCTGCGCCGGAAATGGATGAGAGCATTTCATCCATATTGGCCCGGTCTTGGGCATGAATACGATTGCGCATAGTCTGTCCCGCTTCAGTGAGCTGATAGACTTTGGCGCGACCATCGCTTGGGTGTTTCCCTTTCTCAATCAAATCAAGCTTGATCAGCCTGTCGAGAGCCGATTGTAAAGTTGTCGGGGGCAAGTGAAGCGCGTGACTGATATCCGTTGCGCGCGAATTTGGATAGTTTTCAATGAATTTCAAAGTTTGATAATCCAGCGGATTATACCGCATCGGGCGGGGTTCGCCGTCAGCCCCTGCCAAGAGGTAACGGGTCAGAAGCGCATCCACTGCGCTCAGCATCCGATCTGCATTCCGATTATTCATAAATATAGTATTACGTATTTCGTATTAATATGTTACGTATTTCGTATTAAAAGGAGATGAAAATGAAAAAATTGATTTTGACCCTTTCGGTCTTGGCTTTAACGGCGTGTGCCAGCGCTGTTCCACCCCCGGCCGTTCCGCCTTCAGATTTCTCAACGCGCCCCGCTTTGGCGGATAATGGGTATGCGTCTGCGGTTATCGTTCAGGATTTTCCGCAGGACCGACCGGAGCTAAGGGCTTGGCTTGAAGATGGGAACAAAGTGCTCGGCGCTATGAAAGGACCGGAAGGTTTTGCAGGCCCGGTTGATGCGGTTTATTTTGACGGAGTTTGGCCAAGAACCGGCGCGACGCGACGTGTTGAGCTCAGCGACGGTCACTTTGTCTTGGAGGAGGTGCTCTCAAATACTGAAGCTGCATTCGAATATCAGATCTGGGGTATGACCGGGCAAGTAAAGAATAATGCGGAACATATTCACGGCATTCAGGCGTTTGAACAATTGCCGGAAGGTGGCACACGTATGACTTGGTCTTATAAGGTTAAACCGACATCGGGGCTGAAGAAGCCCTTCGTCCAGCGATATGTGAACAAGAATATTGAGCCTATGTTGTCGGGCGCGCTGACGACGTTAGCAGCCGAAGCGAATGCATTGGAGGAATGATATGGATGTGCCCGCTCAAACGCCCGGTATTCAGAAATGGGGCGTTGTCGCCGGGCGGGTTCTCCTCGCCTCGCTTTTTATTTTAGGCGGGGTCAATAAGATCGCAAATTATGCCGCGACCCTCGAGCAAATGGAGGGTGCGGGTTTGCCTTTGGCCGGATTACTCTTGCCAGTGGTGGTATTATTAGAGCTTTGCGGGGGCTTACTCGTCGCGTTCGCGGGGCGGGGATTTCGGTATGCGGCTCTGGCTTTGGCAGGGTTCACCGTCCTCACCAATATCGTTTTTCACGATTTCTGGAACATGTCAGGCGAAATCCGCCAACTGGAACTCTCGTTATTTTTCAAGAATATCTCAATCGCAGGCGGCCTGATTTTTCTTGCGTGTCATAGGTGAACAGCACCGAAAGCGTTTCTTAATTTTTTGCACAAAAAAAGCCCCACTCACTGAGCGGGGCTTTTTAATCTCATTATTAGATCGGCCTATGCCGCTTTTTTCATGCCTTGTGCATTCAAAATCTTGCTGATGGTGTCGGCTTTCAAATCATCAACACTGGCGGCGAGGCCCATGGCGTTGGCGATTTTGACAACTTCGACTTCCAACATTCGGCCTAATCCGCTGCGCGTGTAGATGCGTTGGGATGAAGGCGTGCTGTCGGTGTAGAATGTCTTTCCGTCTTTCGCCATGTCGCGAACCAATTGCGGCGGGCTGAAACGTGCACCATGACGTTGGGCGAGCATGTCTGCTGTAGCGACATAGGCGTCCAATCCAATTGTATCGACATAGGAGAGCGGTCCGCCTGTATAGGGTGGGAAACCAAGGCCGAAAATCGCGCCGAGGTCTGCGCTTTGCGGATCCGGCACAACGCCTTCTGCAAATGTGCGCACAGACGGTGCAACCAGGGAGTAGAGGAGTCGCTGCGAGACTTCTTCTGAAGATGGCTGGTCTTCCAGTAATGGATAATGATCCGTCATACCTTTCCACAAATCGAGGCGTTTGCCGTTTTCATCATAATTATAGAAACCGGCCCCGAGGCGACGTCCGCCGCGATCCCATTTCGTGACCATATTTGTGATGAACTCTTCCGCACCGGTCGGGACATATTTGTCGCCCATTTCTTCGCGGGTCGATGTCATAATGTCATAACCGAGTTTCAGTGTCGTATCATCTGAAACGGCGAGGGGACCAATCGGCAAGCCAAGGTTGGCCGCACAGTTTTCGATGAGAGCCATGGAGACACCTTCGGTGACCATGAGAGCCGCTTCATTGATATATGGCGGGAAGACTTGGTTGGTGAAGAAACCGCGCACGTCTTTGACGATGATCGGCGTTTTGCGGATTTTCTTGTTGTAGTCGAGCGCAACGGCGAGGGCGAGATCGCCTGTGCCTTCATGCGGGATGATTTCCAGCAATGGCATTTTGTCGACAGGCGAGAAGAAATGCATGCCGATATATTGCTCTGGACGCTCGGAATGTTTGGCCAAACCACCGATAGGCAGCGTGGACGTATTCGTTGCGAAGACAATGTCTTTGCCGATAACAGCTTCTGTTTTCTTAATAACGTCGGCTTTGACATCAGGACGCTCAAACACAGCCTCAATGACCAGATCGACGTCTTTCAACAACGCATAATCATCCGTTGGCGTTATGCGGGCGAGGAAAGCGTCGGCTTTCTCTTGCGTCATGCGGCCACGTTTGACTTTCTTGTCGAGGATTTTTTGGGAGTAGCTAATCGCCTTTTGCGCTTCTTCCATATTGCGGTCGAGAGAGATGACCTCCATGCCCGCTTTGGCTGTGACATGCGCAATACCTGCGCCCATCAGGCCACAGCCTAGGACGCCGACTTTCTTGATGTCTTGCGCCGGAACGCCTTCAGGACGACCTGCACCTTTATCGGCGGCGTTCTTGTTCAAGAACAAAGTGCGGATCATGTTCTTGGATGTCGCGCCCATGAGGAGCTTTGTGATTTATTTGCTCTCTATGCGAAGCTCTGTGTCCATCGGTACGATAGAGCCTTCATAGAGGCAGGATAGGATCGCTTCGACAGCGGGGTAATTCCGCTTAGTTTGCTGCAAAGCCATCGCGCCGGACGCCATGAAGAATTGCACGGATTTCGGGTTCATGGCACCGCCGCCACCCGGAATTTTAAAGCCTTTGACATCCCAAGGCGCGACAACGCCTTTTTCGATGTTCTCTTTGACCCAAGCTTTCGCAGCGGCTGTTGTTCCGCCGACTTCGACGACCTCATGGACAAGGCCTTGCGCCTTGGCTTTCTTCGGGTCGAGCGGTTTGCCTTGCGTACACATCATGGCTGCGGGTTGGAGGCCCATCAGGCGCATGGTGCGCTGCGTTCCGCCTGCACCGGGGAGGAGGCCGACGAGGACTTCCGGCAGGCCGAGTTTGATCTTTGGATTGTCGGCGACAAAACGCTGATGCGTTGCGAGACAGATTTCCAGACCGCCGCCAAGAGCAAGGCCTTCAATGGCCGCTGCGGCTGGCTTGGCTTTCTTGCCCTCACGCTGGATTTGGCGTGTCGTGTACCCACGATTTTCCATTTTACGCAAAGCGAGGGTCAGCTTCATGCTGTCCTTAAACGCGTCCATAGTCAGCGTTTTTCCGGCGGCATTATTCTCGCTCATCATGTTGAGATCAGCGCCAGCCAAGAAAGCATTTTCTTTCCCGGATGTGACGACAAGACCTTTCATGTCGTCATTGGAATTGAAGTCGTCGATAAATGTGTCGAACTCATTGATGAAATCCGGTGTCCAGACGTTCATTGTCTGGTTCGGAACGTCAATTGTCATGGTCACAATGCCGTCTGCATCCGTGTCCAATTTAAAGTTATTATAGCTCATGTTATTTTCTCTCGTCTGGTCGCTTAGACGCGTTCAATGATTGTGGCTGTGCCCATGCCGCCGCCAATGCAGAGCGTGACAAGGGATGTTTCTTTATCAGCGCGTTCCAGCTCGTCGACCATCGTGCCGAGGATCATCGCGCCTGTCGCGCCGAGCGGGTGACCCATCGCAATTGCGCCGCCATTGACGTTGATATTGCTGTGATCGATTTCTAGCGCTTGCATGAAGCGTAAGACGACAGCTGCAAAGGCTTCGTTCAGCTCGTAGATGTCGATGTCATTGACGTTCATGCCCGCACGTTTCAGCGCTTTTTGGGCAGCGAATTCCGGCCCGGTCAGCATGATTGTCGGCTCTGAACCGATTGAGGCCATGGATTTGATACGCGCGCGAGGCTTTAAACCCAGGCGCTCGCCGGTTTCCTTGTTTCCGATAAGGATAGCGGCAGCGCCATCAACGATACCGGAGGAGTTACCCGCGTGATGACGATGTTCAATCTTCTCAACGCCAGGGTATCTTTGGTTCGCAACATTGTCGAAACCAAAGTTTTCACCCATCATTTTGAAAGATGGGTTCAATGCGCCAAGAGACTGCATGTTTGTGTCCGGACGAATGGTTTCGTCTTTCTCGAGAATTGTCAGACCGAGAATGTCCTTTACGGGGACGATGGATTTATCAAAACGACCTTCTTTCCAGGCCTTGTCCGCGCGTTTGTGCGACTCAACGGCGTAGGCATCGAGGTCGTCGCGGGAAAAGCCATATTTCGTCGCGATGAGGTCTGCTGACACGCCTTGCGGGACGAAGTAATTCGCAATCGCCACGGCCGGGTCAGTTGCCATTGCGCCGCCATCGCTTCCCATTGGGACGCGGGACATGTGCTCGACACCGCCACCAATCGCCATATCACATTCACCGGCCATAACTTTGGCAGCTGCGATGTTGGAGGCTTCGAGGCCCGATCCGCAGAAACGGTTGACCTGAATGCCGGATGTCGTTTGCGCGTAACCGGCCTGCAAAATGGCGGAACGCGTAATCACCGCGCCTTGCTCACCAACCGGAGAGACGCAACCAAAGGCAATATCTTCGATTTCAGCGGAATCGATATTGTTGCGGTCGCGAACAGCTTCCAGGACTTGCGCGCCGAGGCTCACAGGTGTGACTTCATGCAGGCTTCCATCGGATTTGC
>CAYZGF010000124.1:6683-6941 GCA_964477595.1 uncultured Algimonas sp. | reverse complement strand
GATTTTACGCGCCCCACGATGTTTTGTGACCTGCGCCGCCGGATGATACTTGCGGACCAATATATATGGAAAGCTTTTATCGTCCCGGACGAGAATATTATAGCGGGGTTTCAGACGTTTAATCAGTGACGCTTCTAAAATCAGAGCTTCCGTTTCGCTTTCCGTAATCACAAATTCCATCGCTGTTGTCGCGCGGATCATGCGGCGCAAACGTGTGGGATGACGGTCATAAGACGTATAAGCCGTGACACGCTTTTT
>CAYZGF010000124.1:1360-6673 GCA_964477595.1 uncultured Algimonas sp. | reverse complement strand
AGTTAGGGGCTGTCCGCATCAACCGCAAATCCTTGAAACGTCTCAAGCGGAACCCGCTCTAAAGCCATTTGATGCGTGGCCTCTAAAACGACCTTTGGCGCGCAGCCAGCGGCATGGGCTTCTTTCCAACGCTCCAGACAGAGGCACCAGCGGTCGCCGGGCTTTAATCCGGGGAAACGATACTCCGCGCGCGGCGTGGAGAGATCATTGCCGCGTGATTTCGAGAAGGCCAGAAAATCTTCCGTCATAACCGCACAGACCAAATGCCGCCCACGGTCCGCCGATTGAGTCTCGCAACACCCATCCCGAAACCAACCCGTCATGGGATCTGTTGAGCAAGTCTGAAGCTCTGTCCCGAGAATATTCTTGGAGCCAAGGCGTGAGGTCATCGTGATTTCACCACCTCCACACCCGCAGTATCAGCTTTCAGCAGAGCCTGCGGTTTGGCGATGCGGACGGCGACGCTTTGGACACGGGGGTCTGCGGCGAGGGCCCAGTCGGCAATACGCGCGGCCAGTGTTTCGACCAACTGGACATGGGCTTCGAGCGCGAGTTCTTCGCATTTGTCCGCAACTAATCCGTAGTCCAAGGTTTCGTGAAGGCGGTCATCTTTCGGCAAATCCATATCTGCCATGTCCAATTCCACATCTATGATGATGGGCTGGGTGGCTTCATATTCATGCGGATGCACGCCGATACTCGCTTGAATCAACAGGCCTTTGACGAAGATGCGCGTTGAGACAGGCAGGGCTTTGCGAGAGCGGAAGCGGTTCAGCATTGTTTTTCTATCGCTCATAGCGCGCCTCCAAATGCAAGATCGGGCGTCTGCCAAACCAAATGCTGGCCGCCATCCACGGCGATCATCTGCCCCGTGACGGCTTTGGCAGCGAGCAAATAGCGCACGCCATGAAGAATAGTGTCCGGTGGGCTGCCTTCACCCAAAAGTGTCGCTTTGGCCTCTGCCGTAAACTCACCCTCAACTTGCTCTGTGTTTTCCAAGGTCGGGCCTGGTCCAATCCCATTCACACGAACTGTCGGCGCAAAGCTTTGTGCCATTGTCTTTGTTGCCCAATAAAGTCCGGCCTTCGCGAGACTATAGGTGAAAAATTGCGGGTTAGGCTTCAGCACACGCTGATCAATCATATTGATGATGCAGCCGTCCTCCGCTTGCATCGCGAAATCTGCGGAAAGCCTGAGGGGCGCATCCAAATTGACGGCTCGATGATAATCCCATGTTGCCGTCGTGAAATCCTGCGCACTATCAGGCTTGAAGGTGGAGGCATTATTGATCAGTGCAGCCAGCGGCCTATCACAGCGCTCAATCAATGTGTTCACATCCTGCGGGACGGATAAATTAGCCTTTACGATTGAAGCAGAGCCGCCATCCGCAATGATTTCATCGGCAAGTTTTTGCGCCTTCTTGGCACTGCGATTGTAATGGATACAAACGTGCCATCCATCTTCGGCCAGACCACGCGCGATAAACGCGCCAACGCGCGCGCCGGCACCTGTGATCAGGACCGCTTTACCCACGAACCCGGGCGCGTTCACCGCATGATGGGCGGCCAACTTCGACACAGGCTAGACCAGGCAAGCTGGGTGCTAAGCGTTCAAATATCCAAGCGGCTATGCGTTCCAAGGCCGGTTGCTCAAGACCTTCAACTTCGTTCAAAAGCGAATGATCGAGCGGCGCAACGACGTCTGCTATGATTTGTTCTATCTTCCAAAGATCGCGAACCCAGCCTTTTTCTTCCTGTGCGTCACCAATGATTGTGACAGTCCCCTTAAAGCTGTGCCCGTGGACTTTTTTAAACACGTCATTGGCGTCGGCATGGCCGAAATAATGAGCCGCTTCGAACTGAAAATCTTTTTCGATCTCGAACCGCATCACATCATACGCACAGTTACAGCTGCGAGATAAAGGAGATAGGCGATGGTGAAAGCCGCACCCGTCTTCTTACCAATCGGCTGACGGCGCAGCACGTAAAGGAGCAAGACAACGCTCGCGACCAGCATGACCCAGAAGTCAAATGTCTTGAGCGTGCCATCAATTGCAATCGGTCCGGCCAAGGCGGAGGCGCCCATCACAGCAAATACGTTGAACACATTCGACCCCAAGACGTTACCAATGGCGACTTCCGGATGACCGCGATATGTCGCCACGATGACAGTCGCAATTTCGGGCAATGAGGTGCCAATCGCGACAATCGTCAGGCCGATAATTGTCTCAGACACACCAAAACCTTGCGCAATGAAGACAGCATTATCAACGATAAGCTTACCGCCCAAAATCAGACCAGCGATGCCGAGCACAACATAAATCAGCGACTTAATCGTATTCGTGGGAAGGCCGTCTTCCCCTTCGTCAATTTCTGTCATCTCTTCCAGAATTGGATCATCCGCGCCGGCCTTTGCGAGGCGGAACATGAAGATCAGATAGGCGATAATACCGCCGAACAGGATCGCGCCCTGCCACTGCATGAGAGGCGAATGGACGAATGAGAGAAACACAAATAGCGTTGCTGCAAATAATGCGATGAAACTGTTCCGTGCCACGCCTGACATATTTGTTGGGATAGCCAGGATTAGAGCGGGTAAACCCAAAGCCAAGAGGACATTGGCAATGTTTGACCCAACGACATTACCGGCGGCCAAATCACCCTCACCCATAAGGGCCGCTTGGACGCCCACAACCATTTCAGGAGCAGATGTCCCGAAGGCAACAATTGTCAAGCCAACGATCAGAGCAGGCACGCCCCAATGCCGAGCGAGCGCAGCAGCGCCGCGCACCATAATATCACCAGCGACGATCAAAATGACCAAGCCGACAATGAGTAGAAGAAATGCAGTAAACATCAGGGCGAGCCCTTAGGCGGTCAGACTAATCAAACCGCTTATATTCAAGAAGGTTCAACCCCCCAAATGCAATCGCGATGAGCGCGAATGCAAACAGGGCCGGGTCCATATTGAACAGACCGAAAATTGAGATGCCAGCTTGTGCGAGTGTCATGAGCTTAAGCCTTTGAAGAAGATATATTTGCGCCCCTATAGCGAGGCCCGCCGGAAAGGCCAAGCGTTATGGCAGAACCCAGCCGAGAGAAAAGTGAAGTTTTCCATGGTCTCGCGAGTTTCACAGTGGCAAGACATGCACAAGCGCGACAATCGCGCGCAGTCTAGAATAAGGATTTGATATGTTTGGAATGATTCCATTTGTAAAAGCCGCCGGCAAGGCGATGGGCTCTGTCTTCAAAGGCAAGGACGCTGAAGACAAGCTGAAGAAGGAAGTCGAAGATTACGGCCTGAACACAGACGGCGTAGACATCAATGTTGGCGAAGACGGCGTTGTGACTGTGGCAGGTGAAGCTGTGTCGCAGGAAATGAAGGAAAAAATCATTCTGGCGGTTGGCAATGTTGAAGGCGTTGGCGGTGTCAAAGACGAAGCCGGATCAGGCCTCGGCGGGCGCGAATCACAATTCCATACAGTTGTATCCGGCGACTCACTCTCCGCCATTTCTAAGAAATATTACGGCACGTGGAAGCTCTATCCGGAAATCTTCGAAGCGAATAAGCCCATGCTGACAGACCCGGATAAAATCTATCCCGGACAAGTGCTTCGCATTCCGGCGATTAGCACGGCCTCTGCATAATTCGTAGAGCTTTAAGACAGAAGCCGGGCTGTCGGGTGGAGAGAGAGAAATCACCCGACAGCCACGGCCCTGCTGCGCTACACCGTGGGCCATTTCGCCAGTTGCCCCAATCCGTGCCAGGAGAAGAGCGGCTGCAGCGGCCAATTCCGACAGGGAGAGCGTCGGGAATTCACGTCACGGAAGGGACGCGCGCAGTCCTTAATTAGGAAAATAGTCCTGAACGAAAGCTGAATGGTTTCAGCACTTTGATGACAATGCATTCATCTTTTGACCTCTCCATCACCCTTATATGACCATAGTTCACTGTAACTGTTTGGTTTCTTTCCACAGCCAAACGGTCTAACGCGCACC
The DNA here is from genome assembly GCA_964477595.1 of uncultured Algimonas sp. GTDB lineage: Bacteria > Pseudomonadota > Alphaproteobacteria > Caulobacterales > Maricaulaceae > Litorimonas. The sequence goes on along the minus strand of CAYZGF010000124.1, from coordinate 2,675 downwards.
TATGTCCACCCCAATCCACCAGCCCAGCTATTCCACGCGCCCGACTTTGCGGGTCGACCTGCCGCAGATTCGCGCGAATTATGACGCGCTGAAAGCCAAAGTCGGCGCGGCCAAAATTGGCGCATCGGTCAAAGCCGACGCTTACGGCTTGGGCGCGGTTCCTGTCGCTAAGACGCTTTACGGTGCAGGCTGCCGTATCTTTTTCGTGGCCACAGCAGGCGAAGGCAAATTGCTGCGTGACGGTGTCGGCCCAAATGCGGCCATCTATGTCCTCAACGGCCCCGCCCCGCGCGATAAAGGCGTCCTTCTCGGTGCAAAGTTAAAGCCCGTCATCAATTCTATCGAGCAGGCGCGTTTTTGGGGCTCTGTCGCCAAGGACGTTCGCGAACCGCCCTACACAGCCATTCATATCGATACGGGTATGAATCGGCTTGGCCTGACTCCCGAAGAGGTCACCGAGCTGAGTCGCGACAAACAGCTCTGGAAACTCCTAAACCCCGAATGGGTCATGAGCCACCTCGCCTGCGCACCGGATGCGTCTAATCCGATGAATAAGACGCAGCTCCAGCGCTTCCGCAAAGCCGCGGCGCAATTCCCGCTGACGCCGCTCAGCCTCGCCAATACGGCCGGCATTTATCTCGGCAAGCCTTATCACTTCCAAATGGTGCGTCCGGGGATCGGACTTTATGGCGGCAAGGCGACGACCAAACCGGAACAGGAAGTGGGCAAATCTGCCGCCACGCTCCTCGCGCCTATTTTGCAAGTCCGCTATGTCAAAGCCGGCGAGACGCTCGGCTATAACGGCACCTATGTCGCGCCGCGCGATATGCGGGTCGCTGTCGTCGGCGCAGGCTATGCGGACGGCATTCCCGTCAATCAGAGCAATCGTGGTACGGCCATATTGCATGACGAAGAAGTCAATATTGTCGGGCGGGTCAGTATGGACCTCACCATGATTGACGCGACAGACGCCAACCTCTCCGTCGAAGTCGGCGGCGTGGTTGTCTTCCGCGGCGAACATCTGGAAGCCGAAGCCAAAAGCGCAAAAACGATCAATTACGAACTCCTCGTCCGTCTGGGGCAAAGATGCCGCCGGGATTATTGGAAGCCGAAGAAAAATGCGGATGACGCGCCTAGCAAAGATCGGCGCAAGCGTTAACGTTCGCAATCGACCCAGTGAGTCGATTGCAGTGGAGCGCCGAACGGCCAGCCGTTCGGTTTGCTATGTTAGTGATTCAGGCATACGAAATTCTCTACTGCCCATTATCTCGTATAGACGGGTCAGCCAAAGGTTAGTGTTTAAGCAGGACGTGCC
>CAYZGF010000124.1:0-1350 GCA_964477595.1 uncultured Algimonas sp. | reverse complement strand
TGGAAGCCGAAGAAAAATGCGGATGAAGCCCCCAAAAAAGATTTCCGCAAGCGCTGAGTCTACTGTCTTATCGTAATGACTTGATTGGCCTGTACATCACGTGTGATCGTCTCGGATCCATCCGGCCAAGTGACTGTCACGGACTCAATATTATCATTTTCACCTAAACCAAAATGACGACGCATAGGATTATGTGACGCGAAATTACTGCTGAAAGAGACATCGCGGTAGAAATCCTTTCCATTAGCTGTAACTTTTATCTTTGCACCTACCGCTTGCGTATTAGGGCCCTGACCTTTCAACCTAACAGTCAGATAATTCGCATCATTCTCCTTAGTATTATGATAAAGCGTTGCAGCATTCTCCTCACCTGAGTGCATTTGGAGAATGTCAATGTCGCCGTCATTATCTAGGTCCGCGCAAACAACACCCCTACCGATCTCACTATCATCCAGACCCCATTCAGAGGCACTTTCTGTGAATGCGCCCTCACCATCGGAGATAAACACTCGTGAGGCGTCAGTGGAAAAGTCGCCATATTCATCGAATTGGAACCACCCATTCGTGTGATAGATATCGACATTACCGTCATTGTCGAGATCGGCGAAGCAACTGCCCCATCCCCAACCACCATCAGAAACACCCGCCTCATCCGTGACGTCAGTCAGCACACCAAGATCATTCCGGTAAAGACGATTACCAATTTCAGATAAATGAGCCGGCGGAAAATTCTTCGCCTTAATGCTGCTTACGAACCAATCAACGTCACCATCTTGATCATAATCGCCAACGGCAGATCCCATACCGTTACCATCAATAATTTCGCCATAATCCGTGCTGTTTTGAAAGGTTCCATCGCCATTATTCAGAAACACCTGACTCTGGTTCAGATCTGACACCATTAAAATGTCCGGCCACAAATCTTCATTTATGCGTGCAAAACTTGGTGTGAATGTGAGGTCAATGATCTGATCGCCTCCTGGAAACTCTGCGAACGGATCAGAATTGATTATCATTGAAGGTGACAAACCCGCTTCAACACTCACACTTGTGAAGGATATTCCGGTCTCATCGCTATCATTACGCCAAAGATGTTCTGTATCCCCAATATTCTGTCGATCATGTTTAGTACCCCAATGACCAAAAATCACATCAAGATCACCATCTCCATCATAGTCACCAAAGCTGGGAGAATTGGTATAGCTCGCCGTCATATTAGAAAATCCGGCAGTGTCTGAAGCATCCTCGAAGGTACCGTCTCCCCGATTGGACAAAACGACCATGTCGTCCCCAAACTGCGCTCCCAGAAGCAAGTCCAAATCACCGTCCCCATCGAGATCAGCGAAGGCC
>CAYZGF010000123.1:0-7083 GCA_964477595.1 uncultured Algimonas sp. | reverse complement strand
TGCCAGACCTATTTGCAGTGCTTCCTCTATTTCAAAGGCTTTATGGCGATCCAGACGCATAGGCTTGCACATGCCCTCCTCAAAGAAGGCCGAGACCTCGTCGCCTTCCATTTGCAAAACCGGAGTTCCGAGCTGTTTGGTGTAGATATAAATCCGGCCGCCACGATCGGCTGCGGTATCATGTTGGACCATGCGACTGGCTTTGTGATGGGCGAAACAGCCGTCATCGGTGATGATTGCTCCATTCTGCAAGGCGTAACATTGGGCGGCACGGGCAAGTCAGATGAGGACCGTCACCCGAAAATCGGTGACCGTGTTCTCATTGGCGCGAATGCTTCCGTGTTAGGAAATATCAAAATCGGCGATGGGGCCAAGATTGCAGCTGGGTCTGTCGTCTTGAAGCCCGTCGAGGCGAATTGTACAGTCGCAGGCGTACCTGCAAAACCAGTTGGCGGACCTTGCTGCGGCAATCCGGCCAGCTCAATGGATCAAACTCTTTAGGACTTCTCATGACCCCGCAACAAATCTCTCAAGTTCAATCTTACTTGCGCAAACGCTTTGGTACGGAAGGTATCGAACTCAAACCCCGCAAGGTCCAAGACAGTGTCGAAGTCTATCTCGATAATGAGATTCTTGGCGTGCTTTATATCGATGATGAAGACCCGGCCGATATTTCCTATGACTTGAACATCTCCATTCTCCAGCAGGATTTGGACGACGCCTAATGGCTGTTTACCGCTTAGATGATATCACGCCGGAGCGCCATGAAAGTGCTTGGGTAGCCGAAACGGCGTCTGTCATTGGTAATGTCTTCATGGCGGAAGGCAGCTCTGTCTGGTTCGGTGCAACCGTCCGAGGTGATAATGAGCCCATAAAATTGGGCGCGCGGTCCAACATCCAAGACGGCGCTGTTTGTCATTCCGATCCGGGCTCGCCCCTGACGATTGGGGAAGACGTTACAGTCGGTCATCTGGCGATGATTCATGGCTGTACGATTGGTGATGGCAGCCTCATCGGCATTGGCGCGACAATCTTGAACGGTGCGGTCATCGGTAAGAATTGCCTGATCGGTGCGCATGCATTGATAACGGAAGGGAAAGTCATCCCGGATAATTCTGTGGTTATGGGATCGCCCGGTAAGGTGATCAAAACTCTGTCGGATGAACAGGCGGCGCGGGTGAAGATGGGGGCTACGGTTTACGTTGCGAACTCCAAGCGTTTCCGTGAAGGTTTGAAGCGCGTCGATTAGCGCTCAATATTCCAGAGCTGCGCGATTTGAGCGTCCATCTCAGGTGACAGATTAAACCAAGCGGTGTCATTCGCGAAACTATCCAAAACGAAAAGCCTGTCATCTGAGCCAAGGGGCTGGCTCAGAATGTCGCGCAAAGTTTCGGCCTGGGTTCGCGCCTGCAATATCCAAACTGTGCTACCCAAACGCTGCGTGGGCCCTAAGCTTTGCAGGGTCTGTAGAAAATTCATGCCTCGACCCGACTTTATTTCGGCCATGATCATAAATACTGTTGGCGCGGCTTCGGGCTGATTTGCTTGTGTGGGTTGCTCTGTGGCTTGGCTTAGCCAGTTCATAAGCCCGGGATCTGCAGATACGGGACGGTAGCCCATATTCGCGGTTTGACTGACGAGAGATTGCGCACTGACCCGTCCTTCAACCATGTATGACCACAGCGTTTTATCATCGAATGGGCCATAGGCTTGTCCATCCACTTGGATGAACCATTGGCGCTGTGTCTGGGCTTGATCGGTACCTGACGTCATGGCCCCTGATACCCTTGATTCGTGTTACGACGATAGGGTTAAGCGTAATGTCCTGCCGGGTGATGAGTGTTAGGCGACGCTCCGGCGACCAATCCACCGAAACATAGCGCGCATATCAGTGAGACGATAAAAACGACCCCCAGGTCAGCATTGAAGCTGTCCGGTTGAAACAGGATTATGGCTTCAATGCCGATCATGATGGCGCCCATGCTCATATCCAGAAGTCGTCCATGTTTTAGGCCGCTGACGACCCAGAGAAATCCGGTTGCGATGATAACAGCTCCTATCATCAGACCTAATCCGGGACGGGCCATTAAACCCGGAATGAGATCGAACAGGCTGTAAACCAAGTCCGGTTTCGCCGTGCCGAGCGGTATGGCGGCACCTACCGAGAGAACAATGATGATACCGGCTAGTGAGATGTGAGACGTTTTATAGCGCATTAATGAGGCGATAAAGAGCGTTGCCATGGCTACTCCTAATGCGCCCCACCATAAGACGCTTGGGGACCAAACCGGCTTAGCTTGACCAAACTCGGCCTGCATCCACACAGACTGGACATAAAGGGCCGCGCATAAGGCGATTAGCCACGCGCAGACACGATGTAAGTCTGCCCCAAATTTACCGGTTTCTGACCAAGCTTTTCCAAGCCAATAATGTGCTGCTGCTATGGCGAAGCCAATGCCGGCCAAAACATTGAGAGGCATATCCGTTGTCAATGTTCCCAACCAGATATAAGCGGCTATGATTGCGCTCAGGAGTACAAGGGAGGACCGCAGCTTTTCAGCCAAAACGATTTGTCCTAAAATCAAAAAGGGTAATAGACCTGACCCTAATTGCGAGAGTTCGTCGCTTATCCCTGTCATCAGACCAAGTTCAGGGTAGAAACTTGCAAGGTATAATAAGGCTGAAAAGGCACTGAGAAGGACAGCAGGTCCGGATTTAAACATCCATCCGATCAGCAAGGCGAGGCTGGAGACCAACAAGGCCAGCTCAACACCGATAAGGGTAAACCCGTTTTGCGAGAGCCATGAACAGAGTGAGACGGAAAATGCCGCAACCATCAACAATCCGGAGATGTTTCTGATGCGAGAGTCTTTCTCCGACTTTAAAGCCGTCAAAAGCAGAATTGTGCCGAGAACGAGGCTCGGTCCCAAAAGCGTGTTGAGAGGCAGGGTCTGCCAGATCGCATAGGCGCCACTCGCCATGGCAATAATTGGAATAATCCAGAGGGCTGCCGCTTTTTGTTTATGCACAGCAATAGGGTTTGGGGCTTTCCGCCCACCTGCCATATTGACCTGTTTGAAGCTCTTACGCATGCGCGGCGCACGCAGCGGCGCGTTATCATTCGCGCAATAAATTTGCTTAGGTTGCCTCATGGAATCGCGGTGTCACAGTTCTGACATAATTGCGACGGGCTTCACCTGACGCGGGTAGGCCAAGGCGTATCAGCAAAAAAAAGGGGAAATGTCTCAACTCTCGGGTGTGTCTATCGGCATGCCATCAGTGTCCTTGGCAGGTTTCACATCTTCTGTCGCGACAGCGGAGGGCATTTGCGAGAGAACATCCATGACAGATCGAATCAACGGGATTTCGTGCTGCATGGCCGCATAGCCGCGTTCGATCAGTTCAGCGGCCTTGGTAAATTCCAACATGCCAATATGGCCGATGCGGGGGGCGACGAACACGTCAGGTGGATCACCGGCCAGACGAGAACGTGAGATACGGTCCATGACGATGTTTAGGGTTCCCATCATGACGGATCCGATTTTTGGGCTTTTGCCGGGTTTCACTTCTCCAACCATGGATTTGAGCAGGAGGCGGTCAGGACGTAGCTTATTCAAGCTTTGGCTTGCGAGTTCCAATGGATCCGTTTCATCCAAGAACGCTTCGCCGTCCAAATCGATTTCGTGACTGCTGCCCATGGGGCCAAAGGCGTCGCCATTCAGACTAACCGCAATAACCATATGTGCACCGAGTGCACGGCAGGCAGAGACAGGCACCGGATTGACCAACGCGCCATCGATCATAAAACGTCCGTCGACTTTGACGGGCTCAAAGGCGCCGGGCAGGGCATATGAGGCACGGATGGCAGGCACTATGGGGCCACGCTGCAACCAGACCTCATATCCTGTTCGCAGATCACATGTGACGGCCGCGAATTTTCGGTCCAAGTCTTCAATCCGGACATCGCCCATATAGTGATTGAGAACCCGCGCAAGCCTTTCACCGCGCATGAGGCCGGACCCGCCCCAGCGGACATCCATGTAGCCCATCATTTTGCGTTGGGTGAGGGACCTTGCCCATTTCTCCAAAACATCCAGCTTGCCCGAAAGATAAGCCGCGCCGACAATCGCACCGATAGAGGTGCCTGCAATGATGTCAGGCCTAATACCGGCCTCGATCAAAGCCCGCATCGCGCCGATATGCGCCCAGCCACGTGCGACACCGCCTCCAAGGGCCAGACCAAGGGGAGCGCGTTGGCCGCTACCTAACGTGTGTGGTTCAATCCGCATGAGTGGACTTTGAACAAATCGACCTCAAAAAGAAAGAGGGCTTGCAAAAGATGACGCAAAGCTGAACGAGTTTTTCAGCGTCCGTTCGAAGTCAATGTGGTTTTAGGGGGTATGGAGGCAACAATGTTACGTAAAACAATCTTACTAATCGGTACCGCGGCTTTGCTCGCAGGGTGTTCTACAATCTCAAAAGAGAGCTGTGTCGCCGGGAGTTGGGAAAGCCTTGGCTATGAAGATGGCCGAAACGGCGAGTCACGCGGGCAATTCAATAAGATTGCAGAGACTTGCGCAAAATATGGCATTACCGCGAATAACGCAGACTATCGGGCTGGGTACGAAACCGGTCTCCGTCAATATTGCTCTTATGATAGAGGGCGCAGTCACGGTGAAGCCGGGAATTCAATCAAGGCTGAATGCCGTGAGATGAATTTCACGCCCTATCTGGACGGATATAATGAAGGTCTTCCGCTCTATTGTTCTTTTGATAGAGGATTTAAGCACGGAGAGGCGGGGAATTCCGCTAAAGGGAAATGCCTCAGAATAAATTCTGTTGAATATGCTGACGGCCATGCAGAAGGCCGGATCGTCTATGCTTTGCGCCAGGAATATGACGGGCTGATTGAAGTCTATGACGATAGACGTGCAGCCTTAGAGGATGTTGCTTATCGCCTCACTACGGATGCTTTGGACGAGAAAGAACGGAAACGTTTGCGCAAAAAGCGCCGTCGTTTGGAACGCGAGCTTGATGATGTGCGCATCGATATTCGTGCGTTTGAGCGTCTTCAGGGCTGGCCAAAGCTAAGCCTGCCTAAGCCGAATTATGGTGAGGCGGGCTAGCTGATCGCGCGCTCACACCCCGCGCGTTCGCCTTTTTTGACGGCGCGCGCGGTCCAATAGGGCTCGTCATTTTCAGTGGCGACTTGCCGGCGCGTCGTTGAGTAAAAATAATAGCAATTCTTCACGCGGTAGACGCGAAAACATCCGCCTGCGAGTTGGTTGGACGGATACATGAAACAAAGAGAGTCTTGCCGAACGAACCATCGACCCGGCTCGACTTGACCGTCTTCTTCATAAGTCAGTGTTCCGTCGGGATTGTGTCTCTCCCGATAAAAGGATTGCGCCTTGCCGTTACGTCCAAAATTATAAGCGCCGTCCATTTCTGCGTCGGAAAATGTGGTTTTGATCTGATCCCCGGTGAGTTGATCCGCATTGGGCCTTATATCTGTATCTTGGCTTTGCCCGAAAGCTGTCCCTGCGATCCCGAGCAGTATAGCGGTGAGGGTGAAAGGCTTAAACATAGCTCGGCTCGCAATTGGGTGTTTCGCCCGCGATGACACTTCTCGCGGTAAAGCCAAATTTAGGGTAGCCTTGGACGCTGACCTGATAATGGTAATAGCAATTTCCACGCATATACATTTTGAAACAAGCTTGGAGGAGTTGCGGATCGTCATAATCATAGCAGATGACGTTCTCTTTGATCTCCCATTGCCCTGTATCCACGCGGCCTTGTTGGACGTGCCGTATGCCCCCATCAGCTTTGGTCGTCTCTTCAAAGGCGTAAGAGGTGATGTCGCGATTGAGGAAATTATAACTCCCTAAGTGCTTTTTTCCGGTAAAGGCGGCTCGTAATTCAGCCTCGGTCAGCGGTTCGCTATGCTCGACATCAGGATAAGCTTCATCCGGTCCAATGGCTAAGGCCTGTATCGGGAGGAAGGCAGCGAAGAGGGCGCAGGCGAAAAATCTCATACTGTGGCTTTAGCATGAAATTTCCCGCGCGCCATGTTAGCTTTGCGTCATGTCCGATCTTGACCCGTCTGAAAATCCAGAACCCCGGCCGAAACGCGTCCGTCGTGCCTCTCGCTATCAGCGCGTACAGGAACGCAAAGCCGCGCAAAGGGCGTCTGATCAGCGTTTCTATAATGCCATGTTTACGATGATGGGCGTGTTCGCGCTTCTCGCCGTCTTGCTGGGCGCAATCATGATGAACGGTGTTCCCGCCGGGGTCGGCGGTATGGAAGGGTGGACAACGCCTTGGCTGCTCGGGTTTACGAAAATGGAAGTCGCTGGTTTTGCCTTTGTCGGCTTTATCGCGATCGTCGTTGGATTGCGTTTACGCAAGAAGCGCTAACAGCTTGCGATTCGCGCAAGGCTGACGTAAGGGCCGCACGCTTTTTATTAACCGATCAATGGAGATCATCATGGGCTATCGTTTCGCCGTCATAGGTGCCACCGGCAATGTCGGGACTGAAATGCTCACGATTTTGGCCGAGAGCGATCTGCATGTGGATGCGGTTCACGCACTGGCCAGCCGTAAATCCGTCGGACGTGAAGTCAGTTTCGGCGACCGCGATATCAAATGCGAAGACCTCGAAACCTTCGATTTCACGACCGTTGATATTGCTCTGATGAGTGCAGGCGGTGACGTGTCGAAAAAATGGTCGCCAAAGATTGCGGCCGCCGGATGTGTTGTTATCGACAATTCCTCCGCATGGCGCATGGACCCGGATGTTCCATTGATTGTGCCGGAAGTGAATGCAGATGCAGTTATGGACTTTAAGAAGGGTATTATTGCGAACCCGAATTGCTCGACGATCCAAATGGTTGTTGCACTGAAGCCTTTGCATGACCGCGCGAAAATCAAGCGCGTTGTGGTGTCGACCTATCAATCCGTTTCCGGTGGCGGAAAAAAGAATATGGATGAGCTTTGGCTGCAAACCAAAGGCATTTATTCCAATGATCACTTCCAACCCATCAACTTCACAAAGCAAATCGCTTTCAATGTGATCCCACATAT
>CAYZGF010000122.1:0-7152 GCA_964477595.1 uncultured Algimonas sp. | reverse complement strand
GCATCCCGGTCATGAGTCATGTTGGCCTGCGTCCGCAGAGTATGCATGTGCTGGGTGGTTTCAAAGCCCGCGGCCGCACGAATAAAATTGCGGATGAGATTCTCGCCAATGCAAAAGCTGCCGCGAAAGCGGGCAGTTTCGCGGTTGTCGTTGAAGGAGTTTCGGAGGAACTGGCGGATAAGGTTACGGCAGTCGTCGATATCCCAACGATCGGGATTGGCGCCTCCGCGCAATGTGATGGACAAATTCTTGTGACCCCTGACATGCTGGGGCAGTTCGCACGCGTTCCAAAATTCGTGAAAAAATATAGCAACCAGTTGGAAGCCACTCGAGATGCGGTTGCGCAATATGCATCGGATGTCAAAGACAGGAGTTTTCCGGGGGATGACAATCTCTACCATTTTAAGAAAGCCACTTCCTGACCCATCCGTAATGCCGTTAGCTGTTGTATCGACTTCGGTGCGCGGCTAGGTTCCGCTCAATTTTCCGGTGCTCTGCACGCCCTGATTCAAGGACCGAAACGTGGTCGATTTCATCAATGAAGTGGAAGAGGAACTCCGCAAGGACGACTATAACCGCCTTCTTAAAAAATATGGCCCCATTATTGGGATCATTTTGTTCTTAATCGTTGCTGGTGCGGGTTTCATCGAATACCGCAAATATGCAAATGAGAAGCAAGCCCAAGCCGTTTCAGCTATCTACACGGCTGCAGATAAGCAGCTGGATGAAGGTCAGCCAGATGAAGCGGTTGCAGCTTTTGTTGAATTGGGTGCGACGGGTCCGGAGGGCTATGCCGGGCTCGCCTTTATGAGAGCCGCCGCTATCCGTCAGGATCAAGGTGACTTGCCGGGTGCCATTCGTCATTTTGACCAAGCGGCTGAAAAGTTTTCGACCCCACGGCATAAACAATTGGCACAGCTGAAAGCGGCTTATTTACTGGCTGATCAGGGCGCTTACTCCGATGTGATTGCGCGCGTGACACCGCTCGCCGAGACAGAAGCACCCTATGAGTTTCTGGCGAGAGAGCTTTTGGGTTATGCGCATTCAGAGGCGGGTGACACTGCGTCTGCGCGCGAACAATTTGCTTATCTAACGTCAATTCCGGGTGTTCCCGCAACTGTGAAGCAGCGGGCAGAGCAATCTATGGCGCTTATGGGGACGAAATCGTCTCTTGCTGCCCCGGAACCGATTTCTGAGCCCGTACAAGACCCCGTTACAGAAACGCAGGAAGATGCGACTGATGATGAATAATAAACTCATTCTGAGCGTTCTCAGCGCCGGATTGCTTTCGGCCTGTTCGACCCTGGACGCGATTAATCCCTTTGACAAAACAGAGGCGGAAAAGCGTGCGGAGCAGGGCGAGGTCGCCGGTGAGGATCAGCGTATTTCGATCTTGGAGTTGTCTGAAACGCTCACTGTGGCCGCCCCAACGACGCCTGACCAAATCATTATTCCTGATCCTTATGTGAATACAGATTGGCCGCAGGCCGGCGGAAATGTCCAACATGTCGTGCAACATACGGGCGCGACCGGACCATTAGACCGCGCATGGTCGGTCGATATTGGTGAGGGGTCCGGGCGCAAGGGACGTATTGTTGCGCCACCTGTCATTGCAGGCGGAAAAATTTTCACCGTTGATTCCCGTTATAAGGTGGCGGCGTTTGATGAAACGTCCGGTGATGAGCTTTGGACTTTTAAAGTCGAGGCTGTTCAGCGCGAGTCAACGCGTGAAGGTAAAACTAGCTTTATGGATCGTATCCGCGACCCGCTAACATTCACCGATGGCGATGGCAGTGATAAAGAAGGTGTTGGCGGGGGTGTAGCCTTCGCGGATAACACAGTCTTCGTCGCGTCAGGTCTCGGCAAGATGGTGGCTTTAGATGCGCAGACGGGTGAGCTAAAATGGGCCCGTCAAACGCGTGTTCCGCTAAATTCTGCACCAACCGTCGACAATGGACGCGTTTTTGTTATCTCCGATGATAACGAGCTGTTTGCTTTGAATTCAAACACAGGTGAAGTGCTCTGGTCTTATCAAGGGATCATAGAGACAGCTTCCATGCTGACGGCGCCAGCGCCTGCCGTGATTGATGATGTGGTCATTGCGCCGTTCTCTTCCGGTGAGCTAATCGCGCTCCGTGTTCAGAATGGCGGCGTTCTTTGGCAGGACGCACTATCGTCCACGGCTCGATTAACGCCACTCGCATCACTTAATGATATTTCCGGGGGACCGGCGATTGCAGACGGATATGTTATCGCGACGGCCCAGAGCGGTGTCATGACAGCGTTTGATTTGCGAACCGGGCAACGTGTTTGGTCACAGCCTGCAGGGTCACTCTCTATCCCGCTGATTGCGGGTGATGTCGTCTTTACAGCGACAACGACGGGGCAAATTGCGGCGCTTTCCAAATTAGACGGCACAGTGCTTTGGATTCAGCAATTGGAAAATTTCAAGAATGAGAAGAAGCGCAAGGAGCGCACGGTTTGGACGGGGCCGTTACTGGCGGGTAATCGACTGATCGTCGCCAGCTCGCGCGGTGATGTGAAGGCGCTCGACCCACGTTCTGGTTCAATCGTCAAGGAGATGACGTTAAAGGCGCCAATTTTTGTGCCGCCTGTCATTGCGAACGAAACTGTCTATCTGCTGACCGACGAGGCCAAGCTCGTCGCGCTGAAATAGTCCTATGGCGCGCAAGCGGCGCTATGACGACGAAGAGAATGCGCTGGATGTTGTAGAGACGCGTCCTGCAAGGATTGCGGTTATCGGACGCCCCAATGTCGGCAAATCTACGCTTTTTAATCGTATGGCCGGTAAAAAGCTTGCCATTGTCAATGATATGCCCGGCGTTACGCGAGACGTGAGGGAAACCAAATCCCGCCTGAGGGGTCATGATATGACCTTAATGGATACTGCAGGGTTTGAGAACGCAACGGGCGATAAAATTGAAGCCCGCATGCGGAGCCAAACGGAAGAGGCCGTACTTGGCGCCGACGTCTTACTCTTCGTTTATGATGCGCGTGAAGGCGTAACCCCGTTAGACCGCATTTTTGCTGAGTTCGTCCGTAAGCAAGGCAAACCCACTGTTCTTGTCGCGAATAAATGTGAAAGCAGCGCCGCCGACGCAGGCGTAAATGAAGGATATTCCCTTGGTATGGGAGATCCTGTCGAAGTGGCCTCTGAACATAATATTGGCATGGTTGATCTGGATGATGCGGTCGAACTCGCTCTACGCGAAGTGAAGTTAGAAATTGATCCCGAGCCACTTGATACGACAGAAGCTCCTGTCAGAATCGCGATTGTCGGGCGGCCCAATGCGGGTAAATCGACCCTCATCAATACGCTTATTGGCCAAGACCGCTTGCTCACCGGACCCGAGGCAGGGGTTACGCGTGACTCAATAACGATTGACTATGTTTGGCAAGGTCGTCGCGTGCAGTTCCATGATACGGCAGGTATGCGAAAAAAAGCAAAAGTGCATGACACGCTGGAAGTGATGAGTGTTCAAGACTCACTCCGCGCCATCAAATTTGCTCAAGTTGTTGTTCTGTTGATGGATGCTACATCACCCTTTGATAAGCAGGATTTGCAAATCGCGTCACTTTGTGAGCGTGAAGGGCGTGCGCTTGTGATTGGTGTGACGAAATGGGACCTCGTTGAGAATAAATCCGAGATGTCAAAGGCGCTTCGTGAGACCGCAGCGCGTCTACTTCCACAACTCAAAGGGATTCCTGTGGTGATGTTCTCCGGCTTAACGGGGAAATCCGTGGACCGCCTTTTGCCCGCGATTGAGCGTGTCCAGATTGATTGGTCAGTGAAGGTCAAAACCTCCGAACTAAATGATTGGCTGATGGAGAAAGTGGCACGCCATCCTCCGCCCGCTGTCAATGGCCGACGCATTAAGCCGAAATATATTAGTCAAACCAAGACGCGCCCACCTACATTCGTGTTGAAATGTTCGCGCGCGGATAAACTGCCCGAGACATATCGTCGATATTTGATCAATGGGTTACGGGAAGATTTCGACCTCTGGGGTATTCCTATTCGCCTTTATATAAAGGCGGACAGCAACCCCTATGACACGGATAAGCGCATCCAAGGTAAAGAGCGTTTGGGTCGCGTGAAAAAAGGTCGGGAAGACGTTGGTCGTGTAAAAAAACACCCGCGTAAGGATCGCGACAAGAGTTAGTCATTAATCTCGCCATTCTTCATAATGTAAAAAATACTTTACATTCATATCTTCTCTCACTATGTAAAATATAGTTTACATGACAGCTTGCTGATGTGCCAATTTGCAAGCGTTGTTTTGAGAGGAGACGGATTTGACCCGATTACAAGATATGAGCAGTACCCAGCGCCATAGTTGGCTGGTGCTTTTGGCAGACGGAGCCGTTTTCGTTTGGTTTTGGCAAAAGATGACGGTTGGATTTTCCCCAGTGCCCATCAATTATAACATGCGGGATTTTGGTGAAGTCGTTATTGGGATTATCATTTTGACCATCGCGCTTCACGTGGTGATATCTATCATTTTCGAAATTCAATCCAAGACTGAAGAGTCGGGACGGGATGAGCGCGACATAAATATCGAACGCCGTGGCGCTTTTTGGGGGTATCGCGTCCTTCAAATCGGTTTGGGTATAGTCGTCGTTGGGATGCTTATGAGCAGCGCTTTCGGAGCTGATTATCAAGCACCCATTCAGTTTTCCTCACCCGTTCAAATCATCTTCGGCTTGATCGTGACCAGTTATGTGGCTGACCTCGTGAAGCATGGCGTAATGATCCATGGGTATGGTCGATGAAACTGATAGGTTCACAAGAAAAGCAATCAAAACAGTCTATTAATAAAGGTATATCATGTCAGATCTAAGAAATATAATTGGCTCGATATCTTATAGAGAGGCTCAGGCTTGGAGTTTTGCACTCATTAACATCGCTGTCCTTGCGATCTATAGTTTGGAGGTCTGGGCCAATAAAGGAATTATGGATGGTGAAGGATTACCGGCATTTGCAGGATTGATCATTGTTGCTGTCTGTACAACGATTTTCACTATTTTACTGATTGTTCCGACGGCAATAATTTTTAACCGGACGGCGAATGAAAAAGCAGATGAGCGGGACAGACGGATTTACACAGAAGGAAGGTCGAGAGCCTTCTGGGTCTTGTTTATTCTGGGATGCTTTGCACTCATTGCCTATGTTTTTCATCAGATCGGGGATCTTCTCTTTCATACCGTCTTGATGTCGATCTTAATCGCGCAACTCGTTTATGCTTTATCGATTGCCACAAAATATCGCCAAATTGGCGTTTCCTTCTTATCTGAAGTGCACAAGTAATGGGGGGTAAGAAAACAGCGATAACGAACCATATCAAACGGGTTCGACTGGCGCGCTCAGACTTATCTCAGGCTGCATTAGCGGAACGCGTTGGCGCAACGCGACAAACGATTATCGCGGTCGAAGCTCAGAAATATGCGCCGTCACTGGAATTAGCGTTTCGGATTGCTCATGTTTTAGAGGAGCGCGTGGACGAACTCTTCATTTTTGCACCGGATTGGGACTAAGCTTTAAACCGCAGCAGTGTTCCGGTTTCATCAAAGCCGGCACTTAATAGCTTTGACAGATTTTCCCAATGATCAGATGGGTCTGGCAGGCGGCTGGCATCCTCACCCGGGACAGCTTTTGCCCGCATAGCCGTCCGCGTTCCGCCAGGGTCATATATATTGACGCGAACGGGTGTGATCTCGGTCTCTTGCGCGTAAATATTGGCCATAGCCTCTAACCCGGCCTTGGAGATCGCATATGCCCCCCAATAGGCGCGGTGGCTCTGTGCAACTGAACTTGTGACAGCAACCACGCGTCCGGCATCTGATGCCCGCAAGAGCGGATCCAGGGCGCGAATGAGACGGTAATTGGCTGTCAAATTCACTGACATCACACTGTCCCAATCGGCGGGTTTGATATGCGGGAGGGGCGTAATGTCGCCCAGCTGCCCGGCATTTAAAAGCAAACCGTCCAATTTTCCAAACCGTTCGTGAAGCGCTTTTCCGAGGCGATCAATTGAGTCCCCGTCTTTCAAATCCATTGGGACAAGAGTGCATTGGCCGCCTACGGCTTTGATGTCATCGTCCAAGTCTTCCAAGCCGCCTTGTGTACGTGCAATGGCAATGACATGAGCGCCGGATGCAGCGAGTTGTTTGGCTGTTGCATAGCCAATCCCGCGAGAGGCCCCGGTGACGAGGACAATACGGCCTGAATGGTCTGTCATGAAGTTTACGCCACTTCCACGAGGAAGGAGAGTTGATTGCGGCCGAGTAATTTGCGGTCGCGATCAATCAACGGCGTCGGGTAGGCGCCTGTGAAACAGTGGTCCGTATATTGCGGTGCATCTTCTTCGCGGAATTTCTCGCCCATTGCCCAATAGAGCCCTTCGACGGAGAGGAAACCCAAACTATCCACTTCCAACATGGAGGTCATTTCTTCGATCGAGTAATTGGCCGCGATCAGCTTGTCTTTTGACGGCATATCGATGCCGTAATGGTCCGGGAATTTAATGGGCGGGGAGGCGCTGCGGAAATGGACTTCCTTCGCGCCCGCCGCCTTGATCATGCGGACGATCTTCGTCGATGTGGTTCCGCGTACGATCGAGTCGTCGACGAGCAGGACGCGTTTCCCTTCAATCATCGCGCGATTGGCGGAGTGTTTCAACCGGACGCCCATATCCCGCATGCCTTGGGTCGGTTGAATAAAGGTCCGTCCGACATAGTGGTTGCGGATAATACCAAGCTCGAAGGGAACGCCAACTTCCTGCGCAAAGCCGAGTGCGGCAGGGACGCCACTATCCGGTACAGGA
Source organism: uncultured Algimonas sp. (assembly GCA_964477595.1). GTDB lineage: Bacteria > Pseudomonadota > Alphaproteobacteria > Caulobacterales > Maricaulaceae > Litorimonas. The sequence goes on along the minus strand of CAYZGF010000122.1, from coordinate 307 downwards.
ATAACCACATCGATATCCGCGGGCGTTTCCTGGGCAAGGCGCTGCCCCATGCGCTTGCGAACTGTGTAGACGCTTTTACCATCCACGACGCTGTCAGGCCGAGCGAAGTAGACGAATTCAAAGATACACGGGCGCTTTTCGGCATTGGGAAAAGCGGTAAAGGACCGAATGCCGTCTTCATTGATGATCACAACTTCGCCCGGATCGACTTCGCGGATGAATTCGGCGCCAATCATATCAAGCGCGCAGGTTTCGCTTGCGAGCACGTAGTGGTCATTCATGCGTCCGATGAGGAGCGGGCGTATGC
>CAYZGF010000121.1:6116-7190 GCA_964477595.1 uncultured Algimonas sp. | reverse complement strand
TGCCCATGAGCGATTGCGCGTAATCATCCGATCCCGCCGCGACGATTGTGCCTGCACCTTCATTTCCGACGGGTAAATCTTGTCCAAGCCGCGCTTTCATGCGGGCCAATCCTCCCGGTGCGAGAGGCGCGCGCAAAACACGGTCTGCGCCCTCGCCGCTGGATGTGGCCTTTGATATATCCGCCCAACCGAACATGACGCCGTGATCGGATGGATTGATGGGTGTGGCTTCGACTTTGACAACGATTTCATGATCTTTCGGCGTCGGAATTTCGCGCTCGACGAGTTTCATTTCCAATCCGTCTTTCGTGACGGTGGAGAGCATTTGATGATATGTTGTCATGGGAGAACCTGTTCTTGTTTTCGTTTGCGCTGTGGTGGGATGAACTGTGCGCAAGGTCAAGCCGCAGCGATGTGAGCAGCAGACATGCGGAATTGTTTGCAGGCAATTGAGGGCCTGCCGAGAACATATAAGTGGGCAAAAGGACTGCCCGCGTGGTGGAATCCGCGATGGAGACCAATGAATTAATGTTTTACGCAGAGACCATGCGGATTGGACCATAAGCCCCTTCCGCTCCCCGCATTTCGCTTGCACGAATTGCTCGGGCCACGCGGCGGTGTTTTTCTAAGCCACGGCCATACTTGACTGCCAGCGTTCCAGCCGGTCTGGCACACGAAAACCCAGCCCCTCCACATTAAGTGTTCGCTTAATGCTTCTAGACACACCGCCTCTCAAACCAGCAACCGCAATTTATCGAAGATAAAATGCAGCGAACCTTTCGCCTGAAAACAAAAGGTAACAGCCAACGATCGCTTGCCTGTCCCTTGTTCGAGAGAACGAGTTAAATATGCGGGTATTTTCACAAAGGGAGGATGGAGTTTTTCAGATATTTTATAAGGAGTTGGAAAGATTGAGTATTGTTTTTCTAAAACCGTAGAAAAACAGGGACAGAGTTTGACTAGAGGGCTTCCTCCCCCTTCAGGGGGAGGTGCTTGAGCAAAGCGAAAGCGGAGGGGGGGTAGTCATCGCCATTACCATCGGAAGCCCTCCCCCTCTGACCTCGCTACGCGCGG
>CAYZGF010000121.1:0-6106 GCA_964477595.1 uncultured Algimonas sp. | reverse complement strand
CCAAATGTGATTGCTTGATAAATAAGGAATACCGCGAGAAATAGCGATCCAACTGCATAAAAATAGAGCTTTTTACTTTCCTCAGCCATTTCTCACAGCCTCCATTTCTATAAGATTTCCGCAATGCACACACATAATTCTTTTGCAACTCTTATGCAAAAACGCCTGTTGTCAGAACAGTGCAACTATATTGGATTTCACCGACTCTCTCACCCCGGCAGTGGAATATACTCCTCCTCATCCCCGACAACTTTCGGGAAGCGACCTTCGCGCCAGTCTTCTTTTGCCTGCTCTATCCGTTCCTTCCGGCTCGACACAAAGTTCCAGTCGATATGCCGTTGTCCCAAATGCGCCCCGCCAATGAGAGCGAATTGCGTGTCTTCTTTGGCAGTCACTGATGTCGCCCCTTCATTTAAAACCGACATAGCGAAAATCGGGGCTGTCTCTCCGTGAATGTCCAACTCGCCCTTGACGACATAAATGCCGCGTTCTTCCGATTGCGGTAATGCCAAGCTCTGCCCCGCTTTTAAGTCCGCTTCGAAATAGAGGTTCTCAGAAAATATCTTCACAGGCGATGTAACGCCATAGGCGCTGCCCATCATGACGCGCACTGTCACGCCGTCTACTTCCACTTGCGGAATGTCGGATGCGGGATGGTGGTAAAAAGCCGGGTCCGTTTCCTCATGCTCTTCCGGTAGCGCGTGCCAGAGTTGTAAGCCGTGCATACGATACCCCGTTGCGCGTAATGCATCGCGCGTCCGTTCCGAATGGGTAATTCCCTTCCCGGCCACCATCAGGTTTATACCGCCGGGTTCTATAGCCAGCGAATTGCCCAAACTATCGCGGTGGTAAATCTCGCCCTCGAACAGATAGGTCACCGTCGCAAGATTTATATGCGGATGCGGGCGGACATTCATGCCTTCGCCCGGGCCGAACTCAACGGGTCCAAAGTGATCAAAAAACACCCAAGGTCCAATTGAGCGCTGCTGGATATAGGGCAGCGCGCGCCGGACTTCGAACTCGCCAATATCTTTAGCGCGGGGTTTCAAAACGGACTTGATTGCTTTGGTTTCAGACATAATGTGGCCCCAACGATAAAAAGGGATTGATGATGATAAAGCTTTACGACTGTACGACGGCACCAAGTCCCCGCCGCACACGCATGTTCCTTGCCGAGAAAGGCATAGAGTATGAAAATATTCAAGTCGATTTGACCAATGGGGAGCAATTAGGCGAGGCGTTTCGCAAGATTAATCCCGGCTGCACAGTCCCGGCTATGGTTACGGAGGATGGGAATGTTCTGACGGAAAATGCTGGAATTTCCGCTTACCTGGAAGCTTTATATCCTGAACCCGCATTGCTCGGCACGACCCCTATGGAAAAAGCGAATATCGCGACTTGGAATTGGCGTTGCGAGATGGGTGGATTGATGTCGGCAGCGGAAGCGCTGCGCAACAGCTCTCCGGCGATGAAAGACCGAGCCCTACCGGGTCCAAAAAACATTCCGCAAATCCCGGAGCTCGCCGAGCGCGGGTTGATGAAGTTAGGTTGGTTTTTCAAAACCTTGAACCGACAACTTACAGCCAATGAATATGTGGCCGGCGGCGCTTACTCTGTCGCAGACATTACAGCGACAATCGTTGTCGATTTTGGGCGCTGGGTGAAGGTGACTCCGCAAGAAGATCAAACTGCCCTTCTCGCGTGGCACGCCCGCATGAAGGAACGTCCCAGCTATAAGGCTTAGTCGTTATGCGCGACAGGTTTACCGTCGACCCATGTCATTTTGACCTTGATATCTTTTAACTGCGAAGGTTCGATCTGTGTCGGGTCTTTATCCAACACCACGAAGTCGGCCCGCTTCCCGACTTCAAGAGAGCCAATCCTGTCTTCCTGAAAGGCCCCATAGGCATTTGTGAGTGTCATGGCCTTCAGGGCTTCATCAACGGAAAGCGCCTGTTCGGCATACCAGCCTTGCGGAGGTGTACCGTCGAGCTTTTTACGGGTCACGGCAAAGTAGAGTGTCTCCATTGGCGTCCAGGGCTCTCCCGGAAGGTCAGAGTTCAGCATGAGTTCCGCGCCTGCTCCCAGGATTTTCTGCCACGCATAGGCGTTTTTGATGCGGGCAGGTCCAACGCGGTCTTCGGCCCAGGCGCTATCACCCACAGCGTGAGAGGATTGTACTGATGAGTAGACGCCTAGCCGGGCCGCACGCTCATAATAGTCGGGCAAGACGACCTGCGCATGTTCAATGCGCCAGCGTGCATCGGCCTGTCCGCTCAACGCGTTTTCATATATGCCCAGCGTCCGATTATTCCCCTCATCGCCAATTGCGTGGACCGCCATTTGATAGCCGGTTTTGGAAGCACGGTTCGCCAAATCTTGTAAGGTCATGGGGGCAATTCGCTCTGTCGGGCGCGCGGCATCGGGCTTATCTGAATAGGGTTCAGCCATCAGCGCCGTGCGCGAGCCGAGTGAGCCATCATAGAAAACCTTTATCCCGCGAATATCGAGCCAGTCATCGGGATCATCGGCGATACCATCTGCAAACCACCTATTCATAAGGTCGGAATTATTCCCGTCCAGCAAACCATAAACGCGAATTGGAAGGTCATCCTTTGCAGCCAAAGCTTGGAATGCCGTGACATCCTCTGGTGTCATGCCTGCCTCGTGAATGGAGGTGACGCCAGCTTGAGCCATTTCCGTGAGGCCTGCCAAAATGGCTTCTTCTAATTTATCTTGGCTCGGTTTTGGGATGTGTTGATTTACGAGGTCTTGCGCGAGGGTCAGCATGACACCTGTTGGCGAACCATCCTCCCGGCGCAGAATATCGCCGACGTCAGGGTCTTCTGTATCCGCTGTTATTCCCGCGATTTCTAACGCTTTACCATTATAAAACCCGCCAAATCCGTGCAGGCTTTCGAGTGCGACCGGGTTATCTGGGAAAGCTGCGTCCAAAGCGGCGCGATCCGGATAACCACGCGAAGCAAAGGCGCCCTCGTCCCACCCTTGTCCGATCAACCACTCACCTGGGGTCGGGTTCGGAAAGCGGGCTTGAAGGCGTTCAACAATCTCCGCTGCCGTCTCCACGCCAACCAGATTGGCTTTGATACGGTCCATACCAAGTTCACGCACATGGACATGGCTGTCGATAAAGCCCGGGAGAATGGTTTGACCGGAAAGATCGATGACCTTAGCACTAGATGCATCACCAAACGGGCCGTCATCTAAAATCAGCAAACCTTCTGGATCGGCCAACCCAACAATTTCACCATTAAATAACGCCATCGCTGTCGATTTAGGTTGTTCGGGATTCATTGTAATAATGTTCCCCATGATCAAAGTGATGTCATTCTCTTGACTGTCGGAACATCCCGACAAAAGCGCCGCGGCACCAGCGAACATCAAAAAACGTGCAAACATACCTCACCACCATAATAGGATTGAATGCGCACTATGCAGACACGGTATAGCTTTAGAAACCCTTTTCGTGCTAACAAAATTGCATGACCAATGCCCCATATACCGTAAAATCATTCGAAAAACGTCGTAGACGCCCCATCAAGGCGTTCAAACACTTCCGAAAGCTCATCGCGAATAAGGAAGATACGACTCAAGTTTTCTATGTCATTGAGGCCTTAAACGGGAATAGTTTCCAGAAACGCTTTGTGAAATTTGCCAACTCGGAAAAAGGACAAGAGCGATTGAAGGAAAATCGCTATCTCCCCAAACTTCTGGATAATCACGAATGGTTGCGCACGCTGCCTGAGGGTAGTTTGGGACGCGCCTATCTGGATTTCATGTCAACAGAAGGTCTGACCGCACAAGGTCTTGTCGATGAATATGACCGTTCCGGCATCAATCGTGATTTCGGTCATTCTGAAATGAATATATATGGCGACCGCTCCCGCGACACACATGACATGTTGCACGTTCTGACAGGGTTCGGGCGGGACGCGCTCGGCGAAGCGTCTGTGCTTGGCTATAGCTATTCCCAACATGGCGGACTTGGAGTGCTGTTCATTGCCTACGGCGCGGCATGGGAGGTTCGCAAAACCGCTCCGAAAGGTGCGCCGGTTCTAAAATCCGTGCACGAAGCCCGACGCATTGGCAAAAAAGCCAAAGACATCGTCTATGAAGACCTGATGGCACTCCTGCCGCTTCCTTTGGAAGAGGTCCGCGCAAAGCTGGGTATTGATCTACCGACGCAGTATCATGCCGTTCACGCGAAGATGCGTGAAAGCGGCATTGACCCTTATGAGGTCATCGGCGCTGAACCTGCTGCCGCTTAATTTGTCGCGATAAGGTTAAATTGCCCGTCGTCATCGGCGAGCCTTAATTCTGCAGAGGCAATTGAGAAATGGGCCCCTTGTAATGTCAGGGTACCTGCCTCTACACGTTCGCGAATAAAGTCATAGGTCATCAAATTTTGTAGAGATTGCCGTACGGACTCTAACTCCATGGCATTTTGCATCTCATCATCAGCCTCACCTCTCGCGACCAAACGGTCATGGACGTGATTAATCTGACCCAGCCATTTGTTGACATAACCTCCATCAGGTTTTCGACCTAAGCCACTGATACAACCGGCAATACCGCCGCAGCTCTCATGCCCCATTACGACAACCATATCGACGCCAATGACGGTCACAGCATATTCCACTGCCGCCATGGTGCAGCAATAATCATCGCCAAGGTCGTCCGGCGGAACCAAATTTGCCACATTGCGCGCAACAAACATCTGGCCCGGATAGGCGTGGAAGATATCTGTTGGATCGACCCGACTATCCGCGCAACCAATCAACATAATATCGGGGTGCTGACCATGAAGGCCCAGCTCTTCATAAAGCGCCTTTTGCTGTTCATAACCCCCGGCGCGGAAGGATTGGTAGCCTTTGATGAGTCGTTCCATACGTCTTTTTTTCCCGTTCAGAGTTGAGGGTCAACCCGTGCAGTTTTAGTTTATTGACAATACCCCCACCCCTCGCCCATTCCTTGCAGTGTGAGACACGCCGTTAATTATATCCCAAAGTCAGAGGTTCGCCGGTTGGCGAAGCGATCTGACCTATGGGGAGCATGGCTCGTGCTTCATGTATGGGGCGTCATCGCCCTTTCAGTTGCGGCCTTCATTCTATTCCCCAACCCTTGGGTTTTTGCGGCCGCATTTATGATCATCGGATCACGCCAACACGGTCTTTCGATCCTCGCTCATGACACGGCGCATGGTGTGATGTTTGAAACCAAAGCCCTAAACGAATGGGTTGGCAAATATTTGCTCGCGGCACCCTATGGCGGGGATATGATTTCCTATCGTCATTACCACCTCAAACATCACAAATATGCCCAATCAGAAAATGATCCGGACCTTCCGCTTTCTGCGAAATTCCCGACAACAAAAGCCAGCCTTTTTCGAAAGTTCTTGCGCGATGTAACGGGCTTAACATTCCTTCGCGTACAATATGCAAAATTTAAGATGGCGCGGCAGGGCAAGCGTATGCCGGGAACAGAGGCCTTCGATAGTAATGCCAGAGCGCCCTATTGGATTTCGAATGCGATTCTGTTTGGCGTGTTTGTTTTAATTGGCCATCCGTGGCTGTTCCTCACATTATGGTTGTTGCCACTCTGGACCTGGTTTTGGGCCTGCTTGCGCCTGCGTAATATCGCAGAACATGGCATGACAACGACGGATGACAATCCACTGACCCATGCACGGACGACACACGCCAATGTGATAGAACGCATCCTGTTCGCGCCTTATTGGGTGAATTACCACGTCGAACATCACGCTTATATGTTTGTGCCTTGCTATCGTCTGAAAGCCCTTCACAAAGCGATGATGAAAGCCGGCCACGGTCCGGAGATGGAAATACAAAAAGATTATGGGGTGATCCTAAAACTCGCCTCAGCTTAGACACTTTAGGGGACCTCATGAAACGCATCACTCTTGCGGCAGCACTATTACTCACAGCCTGCACAGCCCAAGCTCAAAATACGACATATGGCCCGCCGTCGGAGGTCCAAGATTTATATGACGTCGCGACCGCTCCCTCTGCCGCGCGCATTCAATCTGACATTCAAACCCTTGTCGATTTCGGCACGCGCCATACCC
>CAYZGF010000120.1:0-7212 GCA_964477595.1 uncultured Algimonas sp. | reverse complement strand
TTCTCTGGGTCGGGCGACATCCGTTTCGGGCCGCATTCATGCTCAGTCTCGCCGCTGCAATCAAAATATGGCCGCTGCTGTTAGCGCCTGTGTTATTCCGAGAATGGCGAAACAGACCCGTTATCTACGGCGCTATTGCCGTCCTTATCGCGTCCGTTACTTTCGTGAGCCTCGCGCCCATGCTCTTTTCGCTGAAATCCGATGCAGGCTTAACAGCCTATAGTGCGAATTGGATAAATAGCAGCTTTCTTTTCCCGGGTCTGCGAGATGGGATAGGTTTAATCTTCGACAATGCCGACCGTCTCGCCCGCTACACCGTGGCCGTCATCTTAACCGGACTCAGTTTGTGGCTGGGTTTCATGAAGCCAAAACATAGCGCATCCATTCCGGCTCACCTTATGCTCTTATCGGCGGCCTTCGTATTCCTCTCGCCGACGGGTTATCCATGGTATTTTATCTGGTTTCTGATGTTTATGCCTTTCGCCCTAACGCATTGGTCAGTGCGCGGATTATCCTGTCTAACGATTGGCGCCACCGCTTATTTCATGCGGTTTAAATTGGGCGAAGCGGGGCATTATGATATTTATACCAACATCCTTTTACCGCTCGAGTTTGGTATCCCCCTGCTCGTCTTAGCTTGGGATGGTTTGAAAGCGAAACGTCATGGGTGACCCAATCATCAAGCTCGTCATTCCTGCCCGCAATGAGGAAGATGCAATTGGTCAAGTTGTGACCTCGGTAGTCTCTCAGGTCGACGCCGTAATTGTGGCAGATAACGGATCAACCGACTCGACAGCGACCATCGCGCAGGCGGCAGGAGCAATGGTCGTTTCTGTACCTGAACCCGGTTATGGACGGGCCTGTCAGGCCGGAATTGCAGCCGCTGGCGAGTATGACATTCTGGTCTTCATGGACGGCGACGCATCTGACGATCCGACTGATCTGCCAAAACTACTGAAGCCCATTCTATCCGACGAAGCGGATATGGTCATCGGATCCCGCATTTTAGGAGATTGCGACCCCGGATCTCTGACGGTCCAGCAACGTTTTGGGAATACCCTCGCCTGTTGGCTTATGAAGCTGTTTTGGGGATATCGTTTTACAGATTTGGGGCCTTTCCGTGCCATCCGCCGCGAGAGTTATGAGCGCCTAAATATGCAAGCCCCAACATTCGGTTGGACGGTCGAAATGCAAGTTCGCGCTCTAAAACGCGGTTTACGCTGCACGGAAGTCCCGGTCCATTACCGTGCCAGAATTGGAGTTTCAAAAATCAGTGGAACAGTCCGCGGAGTCATTCTCGCCGGATATTATATTTTAGGGACAATTTTCTGGGAAGCCGCCCTGAGCCTAAGGACAAGACTTAGAAAAGTGGTGCGGGTGAAAGGACTTGAACCTTCACATCCTAAGATACCAGAACCTAAATCTGGCGCGTCTACCAATTCCGCCACACCCGCACGGTGCGAGCGCGCGAATTAGCCTTAGAGAGTATATCCGTCAACTCTCTTTCGCGGTCATAGGTGCTTTCTTCAAGGTCCAGAAAATCGCGATAAAGCCCGAGATTATATTTGCGGCGGCAACCCCGACAAATGCGCCCATCAACCCGGCCGTAAACACACCAATCGCGATCAGGCCGATATATAAAATCAGTGATCGAATAATCGTGTAGATCAAACCGAACATTGGACGGCCTAAGGCGTTTAATCCTGCAGCGCTGACAAATACGAATCCATACGCGAAAACCGTAATCGGGACGATGTAAAAATAAGGTATGATCTTTTCAATCAAGAGCGCGTCATTCGTAAAGAGATTTGCGATTTGCGTCGCGAATACAGCCAACAGAACGGCCATCGCCGTTCCCCAAATCACGCAGATCAAATAACAAACGCGGAAAGCTTCACGCACACGGTCCGTTTGCCCGGCTCCGCCATTTCTGCCTGTAATCGCGCCAATACAGGCAGACAGCGCGTAAAGCAGTCCAACAGATATGAGCTCCGCACGACTTGCTACTGTGAAAGCTGCGACATCCGCCTCACCCAACACATTGCCAATAATAGCGACGACAACCCAAGTCGCCACAGGTACAATAATATTAGTCCCTGCTGCCGGAACTCCAACTTGACCAATAATGGACCACGCATGGCGCATGGACGCGAATGTCATGCCGACAAAATCGACGGCTTTGCGGTGAAATAAGACGATATAAAATCCGTAAGCCGCACCAACACCATTCCCAACGAGGGTGGACAGTGCCGCACCTTGTATTTCCATCCTTGGGAATGGCCCCCAACCATAAATAAAGAACGGGTTGAGAATAATATTCACAACAGCGCCCAAAATCATAATAGATGAGGGCAGTAACGCCTCGCCGCCTGCCCTGAGAATATTATTACTCATAGACGCGACAGAGACGAGCACGAGTCCCGGCATAACAATCAACAAATATCCAAAAGCACGTTGTTGGACCTCTTCACTTTGCCCCATCACAGCAAGAACAGATGGTGAAGCCAAGAGCATGAACGAGACCAAGATAGTCATCACAAACAAGCCGAGTAGAATCGCCGCGGCGGCATGACGTTTTGATTTTGCGTCGTCTCCCTGCCCTAAGGCGCGTGAGACCGCGCTCATCGTTCCGGCCCCTAATCCAATATTGGCACTATTGCCGATAAAACTAATCGGAAAAGCGATGCCCAGCGCTGCGAGAACTGCACGCGCGATGTTTGGGTCATTTGGATCCTCTAAGCGTCCCAAATAGATTGTATCCACAATGCCCGTTGAGATCAGAGCAATGACAGCGATCGAAAACGGCCCCAACATACGCAAGATATGTCGGGCGACCGAGCCTTCTAAGACATTTGTTTTTGAAGGCGCAGCCATGTTTGACGTCTAGACCTATTCCATATCCCGATGCGACGGCGCAAAGGCTGCCAATGTCGCCATTTGTACGATTTCAGAGGCCGTGGCGCCCAGCGAACAAATTTGCACCGGCTTTTCCAGACCCGTCAGGAACGGCCCCAATACGGTTGCGCCGCCCACAGTGTCCAATAACTTTGTCGAGATCGAGGCGCTGTGAATCGCAGGCATGACGAGCACGTTTGCAGAGTCTGTCAATCGTGAGAACGGATAGGTCAGCATATGCATCGGGTCGAGTGCAACGTCTGCTGCGATATCGCCTTCATATTCAAAGTCCACATCACGTTCGTCCAGGATTTGGACTGCTTCACGCACCTTCTGCATCCGTTCACCAACCGGGTTTCCGAATGTTGAGTATGATAAGAATGCGACGCGGGGCTCAAAGCCGAATTCGCGAGCAAAATGTGCTGTCGATTCCGCAATATTTGCGAGGTCCCAAGCTTCTGGTAGCTCGGTGATGTTTGTATCTGCGATGAAGAGCGTTTGACCGCGATTCACGACCACAGAAACCCCCATTGTCCGCTCTTCCGGACGATGGGCCAAAACAAGGCGGACATCCCGCAACACGACGTCATATGAGCGCGTCACACCGGACACCATGCCGTCGGCCAAGCCATGCTGCAGCAAAAGCGATGAAAAGACGTTCCGGTCATTATTGACTAAACGTTGCGCGTCACGACGAAGGAAACCTTTGCGTTGAAGTTTCGAATATAGATATTCCGTAAATTCTGCATTCCGGTCAAAGAGGCGGGCGTTTAAAACGGTCAAGCTTTCCGGGTTTTCGACACCCAGTAATTTCATATTATCGTAAATCGGTTTTTCACGACCAATGAGAATAGCTTTACCCAAGCCGCGCTGTTGGAAGGACTGCGCTGCGCGGATAACGGCCGGCTCTTCGCCCTCTGCAAAAACAATCGTTTTTGGCTCTTCTTGGACTGTTGCGGTTATGCCTTGGAGGATTGCAGCCGTCGGATCCTGACGGCGGGCCAGTGATTTTTTATACGCCTCCATGTCCTCAATAGGCTTGCGAGCTTCGCCTGTATCCATAGCCGCTTGGGCGACATAGGGCGGAATTTCAGAGATTAGGCGCGGGTCAAATGGGGCCGGGATGATATAGTCCGGTCCATATTTCGGTCGGTTCCCGTGATAGGCCGCAGCAACTTCTTCGGGTACATCCTGCCGCGCCAAATCCGCCAATGCGTGCGCGCAAGCCAGCTTCATGTCTTCATTCACATTCCGTGCACGCACGTCTAACGCGCCACGGAAGATGTAAGGGAACCCCAGCACATTATTGACTTGGTTTGGATAATCCGAACGACCTGTCGCGATAATCGCATCATCCCGCACAGCCTTAATATCCTCAGGTAGGATTTCAGGATCCGGATTGGCCATGGCAAAGATGATTGGATTGGGGGCCATGGATTTCACCATGTCTTTGGACACAATACCGGCCACTGAGAGACCGAAGAAAACGTCAGCCCCGACCATAGCTTCTTCCAGCGTACGTAATTCGGTATCAACGGCGTGAGGCGCTTTCCACTGATCCATATATTCTTTTCGGCCGCGATAGATGACGCCACGACTATCAATAACGATTGCATTTTCGTCTTTGACGCCAAGACGTTTGACGAGGTTCAGGACGGAAAGTCCCGCAGCGCCCGCGCCCGAAAGTACAAGTTTAATATCCTCAAATTTGCGGCCCGTCAGGTGACACGCATTGATAAGGCCAGCTGTTGCGATGATGGCTGTGCCGTGTTGATCATCGTGGAAGACCGGAATATCTAAAAGATCACGAAGCTCTTGCTCGATAATAAAACATTCGGGCGAACCAATATCTTCTAAATTGATGCCGCCAAATGTGTTGCCGAAGCGTTTGACGCATTCGATGAAGGCGTCAGCATCTTCTTCTTCCACCTCAATGTCGAAACTGTCGATATCGGCGAAGCGTTTGAAGAGGACAGACTTCCCTTCCATGACGGGCTTCGACGCCATTGCCCCTAGATTTCCGAGTCCTAAAATGGCTGTTCCGTTTGAAATAACGGCAACCATATTGCCTTTGGATGTATAATCGTAAGCGAGATCTTTATCTTTGGCGATCTCTTCAACGGGGACAGCCACGCCGGGGCTGTAGGCCATAGACAAATCCCGTTGGGTCGCCATGGGTTTAGTAGGCTGTAGCGCCAATTTTCCGGGTGTTGGTTCTGCGTGAAACCGCAGGGCTTGTTCATCTGTAATATACGTCTTCTTTGGAGGACGTGGAGTAAGCTTCTTCATGATAATCTCCACCGGGTGAACTGCAGTCGCGAACAGCCGGTTTATGATGGAATGTCACACGCCGAGACGGCGTCTGTGTTGACGAAATGTCTGTTTCAAAGGGATCTTTATCTTCGCGCGTGAACTGCAGTCGCGAACACACGGTTCATGAAAACTTGGATCCGAGTAGGCGTGTTTAATGAATCGTACCACTTCTTCAACGTTTAATAAGCCTTAATAAAATCACGCATTTGCGAAGATTCACACAGATTATTGCCCATAGTTGCAGCGACCGCCCTGTGCCTCGACCAAATCTTGTGCAATATTCCTCGTAATGGAGCCGCACGCCTTGCTCTCCATAGCCTGCCCTCGACTCCGGCCCGTGCGGGGGTCATCAGGCAGACACAACGCCTAATGGGACATAGCGGAGCCATCACATGAAAAAGATCGAAGCCATCATCAAGCCGTTCAAATTGGACGAAGTTAAAGAGGCCCTTCAAGGCGTCGGATTGCAAGGGATGACCGTTGTCGAAGCCAAAGGCTTTGGTCGTCAGAAAGGCCACACAGAGCTTTATCGCGGCGCGGAATATGTTGTCGACTTTCTGCCTAAGTTGAAGCTGGAACTTGTCGTCGCAGATGATCAAGTCGAATCCGCTTTAGAAGCCATCCAAACAGCTGCCAAGACCGGAAAAATCGGCGACGGCAAAATCTTCGTCTCTGACGTCTCGCAAGCCATCCGCATCCGGACAGGTGAGACGGGCGACACGGCGCTTTAGCCACTTCATAAAAATCAAATTTACCACACGACTAGGGAAAAATAGAAATGTCAGACGCTTCAAAGCTTCTTAAAAAAATTAAAGACGAGGATATCAAATTCGTCGATCTGCGCTTTACTGATCCAAGAGGAAAGATGCAGCATGTCACATTCCATTCCGATTTGGTTGATGAAGACCTGTTCGCAGACGGAACAATGTTTGACGGATCCTCCATCAGCGGTTGGAAAGACATCAATGAATCCGACATGGTTCTGTTGCCAGACGCGGGCACGGCCAAAATGGATCCATTCTTTCAACAAGACACACTTTCCGTTTTTTGTGACGTTTTAGAACCTGACACAGGCGAAGCTTACAATCGTGACCCACGCGGTACAGCCAAAGCCGCTGAAGCCTATATGCGCTCCGCTAAAGTTGGCGATGAAGTCTATTTTGGACCTGAAGCGGAATTCTTCGTTTTTGACGACGTACGTTGGAACACCGAGCAGAATGTCACGGGATACTCAATCGACTCCTCTGAACTTCCGCAAAACACCGGAACGGAATATGTTGGCGGAAACCGCGGTCATCGTCCGGGTCCAAAAGGCGGTTATTTCCCGGTCCCACCTGTCGATTCAGCTCAGGATATGCGCGGCGAAATGCTCTCCATCATGGAAGAGCTTGGCCTCCGCCCTGAAAAACATCACCATGAAGTCGCGCCGGCTCAGCACGAATTAGGTATGCAGTTCGACACGCTCCTTCAAATGGGCGACAATATGCAGCTTTATAAATATATCGTGCAAAACGTTGCGCATGCTTATGGCAAGTCCGCTACATTTATGCCGAAGCCAATGTGGAACGACAATGGCACTGGCATGCACGTCCATATGTCTATCTGGAAAGACAAACAGCCACTCTTCGCGGGTGACGAATATGCGGGTCTGTCAGAGCAATGCCTGCATTACATCGGCGGAATCATCAAACATTCCAAAGCGATCAATGCTTTCGCGAATGCCTCGACCAACTCTTATAAGCGTTTGGTTCCAGGCTTCGAAGCGCCTGTTATGCTCGCTTATTCCAGCCGTAACCGTTCGGCTTCTATCCGTATTCCGTGGACAGCGTCTCGCAACGGCAAGCGTCTGGAAGTTCGCTATCCTGACCCGGCGGGTAACCCGTACCTTACTTATACAGCGCTTCTTATGGCCGGTCTTGACGGCATTAAGAACAAAATCCACCCGGGCGACCCAATGGATATGGACTTGTATGAATTGTCTGCTGAAGAAGCCAAAGACATCCC
>CAYZGF010000119.1:0-7214 GCA_964477595.1 uncultured Algimonas sp. | reverse complement strand
CTGACCTCAATTACATCGTCCATATTGGTTGTGAAAAACAGCCTTTGGTCTTGCCCCTCACCTTTGGCATCCATACGCACAGCGATGAAATGCGCGCGCTCAACCGTGATTGTGAGTTTTTCAGCAGGGGTCACCAGATAGGTCTCCCCGTCAGCATCTTTGCGCAAAACGGATGCAAAGAGCTTGACCAGCGGTTTGCGCGTAATCATCGACCCTTCATGCCACCATGACCCGTCAGATTTGATGACAATATCGATTTCACCGCAATGATCAGGGTTCCATCGCTCCACAGGGCGACGGTCATCAGACGTATCTGCCAAGGCCTCCATCAAATCTTCGAGAGAAAACTGCGACTTACTGCCATTTAAGGTGTTTGGGGTGGACAATGGTTTTATCAGCTTTCATTCCAAGTGTTCATACGAGTCTCTCTAATACTATCCATAGGCCATGATTTCGATGCAAGATATTCCCGCTAATATTGAAAAAGCTGCAGCAACGGCCAGTGACAGGCTGAAAACGGCTCGTGAAAACATCGGCAGCGTCGTTTACGGGCAAGACAAAGTCGTTGAACTCGCCCTCTCAGCCATCCTTTCGGGCGGTCATGCTTTGCTTGTCGGTGTTCCGGGACTAGCGAAAACGCTTCTCGTCGAAACACTTGGCACTGTTTTGGGGCTGGACGACAAACGTGTGCAATTCACACCCGACCTGATGCCCGGCGATATTTTGGGTTCAGAGGTTCTGGAAGAAACAGCCAAGGGCAAACGCGAGTTTCGGTTTATTCCCGGTCCTGTCTTCACACAGCTCTTAATGGCGGACGAAATCAACCGCGCCAGCCCGCGCACACAATCAGCTCTTCTGCAAGCTATGCAGGAACGCTTCGTAACAATTGCAGGGGTTCGCCACGACCTTCCGAAGCCTTTTCATGTCTTGGCCACGCAAAACCCGATTGAGCAGGAAGGCACATATCCCCTTCCGGAAGCGCAACTCGACCGCTTCCTCTTACGCATTGATGTGGATTTCCCGACCTTACAGACTGAACGCGACATCCTCGTTCGGACTACGGGCGCGGAATTTGCGAAAACCAAAAAAGCAATTACGCCCAAGCAATTGATCGACATGCAGACGCTTGTGCGGAAACTCCCCGTCGGAGAGAACGTGCTGGACGCGATCTTGACACTCGTCCGCAATGCCCGCCCTGCCCAGAGCGAGATTGAGAGCATTCGTGAGCAAGTGAGCTGGGGACCGGGACCGCGTGCAGGCCAAGCGCTGATGCTGGCGACCCGTGCTCGTGCACTCATAGACGGACGCCTGTCACCATCCATTGATGATGTCCTGGAACTTGCAGGACCTGTCCTGTCGCACAGAATGGCTTTGAACTTTGCTGCGCGGGCTGACGGACAAACCGTTGCCAGCGTCATTGAGACATTGAAGGACCGTATTCGATAGAATGGCTCTCCTCGCCCGAAAACAGGATATTCGGCGACACGCGCTCTCGCTCTCGCAAGGTTATCCCGCATTATTGGCGGAAGCGGAACGCGTAGCGGCTGTCGTGGCTTCGGGCGTTCATGGTCGCCGACGTGCGGGTCAGGGCGAGACCTTCTGGCAATATCGAAATTATCAGACGACCGATGCAGCCAACCAAATTGACTGGCGGCGTTCTGCGCGAGGGGACCAAATTTTCGTCCGCGATAATGAATGGGAAGCGGCGAACACCGTTTATCTGTGGCCGGACACACGCCCCGGCATGGTTTGGGGCAGCGATAAATCACTTCCAACGAAAGCTGATCGCGGTCGCGTACTAACATTGGCCGTGGCGAACCTATTGATGAAGGCGGGCGAGCGCTGCGCCCTTATCGGAATACAGGATCGCGCGCGAACAGGTCGTGTCGGCTTTGAGCGTTTAGCGGAGTCCATGATGCGTGCCGAAACGGATGAACGTGCATTGGAAACGGACATCGCCGCGCATTCTCGTTTTGTGATCGTGAGTGATTTTCTCGATCCGATAGAAGACTGGCGAAAACGTCTGTCCCGCTTATCCGGACGCCCCGTGACTGGCGTGATGGTGCAAATCATTGATCCCGCAGAAGAAACCTTTCCCTATAAGGGTCGTCTAAACATTCGGGCTCCGGGCGGGACGCGGCGTTTTCTTTTAGGACGTGCAGAGACAGCCCGTGAAGCCTATCAAGCGCGCTTGGCAGATCACAATGCGAAGATAGCAAATACAGCTTCACGCCTCGGCTGGACACTCATTCGTCATCGGACAGATGAACCCGCAACCACAGCTCTTAATGCTTTGTATCAAGCCTTAAGTGGTGACCAATGAGCTTTGCCGGCCTGACATTTCTAGCGCCGCTTGTTTTGATTGGCCTTCTCACTTTGCCGATCGTGTGGTGGATTTTACGCATCAGTCCGCCAAAACCACGCGACCAAATTTTCCCGCCGCTGCGGATATTGGAAGGCGTTCAGGCAGAGGAAGAAACACCAGCCGGAACGCCGCTTTGGCTCCTGCTTTTCCGCTTGCTCATGGTCGCACTGGTGGCTGTTGCATTGGCGCAACCCATTTTTAAATCGACACAATCCGAAACGCAGTCACGGCCTACAATCCTTATTGATCAAAGTGTATTTTCAGCACCCGCTTGGGATGACATGATTGATGAGGCTGAACGCCTAACCCGAATTGCACAACGCAAAAATCTGGAAGTAAGCTTGGTCCCTTCGGAGAATGAAGCAGTTGGCTTTCAACCCGCCAGAGAAGTGCTCGAAAGTCTCAAAACCCTTCAACCTGTCAGCTACGCAAGCGAATTTGAGACACCAGACATTGCGGCAGGCTCGGACATTTATGTCCTCTCATCGGGTCTAAGCGCCTCCAGAAATTCAAGCTTACCGTCCGGTGCCACGGTTTTCACACCTGAGGTCCAAAACATTCTTCTGCCCGGAGACGTCCGTGAAACCCCACAAGGTTTTGACTCCGACTGGTATCGTCCCTCTTCCGCGACACCTGCGTCGCACACAATCGAAGCTCTTGGCTCCGGCGGCGGAGTCATTGCATCAGAAGAGATTCGCTTCGCTCCGGGAGCTGATTTAGCCTCGGTGAGTTTTAGCCTGCCCGCACAATTGCGATCTCGGGTTGCCAGATTACGGGTCGCCGGTGTCCGCTCAGCCGCCTCACTCAAATTGTTAGATGACAGCTTTGGACGGCCGCTTGTTGGCGTTTTACGGGCCAATGCAGACACATCCAGCCCGCTCCTGACGGAACCCTTTTATGCCAAACAAGCGCTGCTTCCATTTGCCGATGTATTTGAAGGCGACCAAGACACATTACTGGCCCTGAAACCCTCAATCCTTGTTATGCCCGACAGCCAACGGAGTGATGACGATGCCGTCAAAGCGTTTGTTGAAGAGGGTGGCGTTTTGATCCGCTTCGCAGGCCGCCAAGTCGCGAAACGACCGGACACATTACTGCCTGTTGCCATTCGGATTGGTGACCGTGCGATTGGCGGTGCATTAGCTTGGGAAAGCCCGCAAAAACTAGCCCCCTTTTCGAATGACTCTCCCTTTGCAGGGCTCGCAATTCCTGATGATGTCACAGTCTCCAAACAAATCATGGCTGAGCCCGGAATTGAGACGGACACACGCACATGGGCAAGATTAGAAGATGGCAGCCCCATCGTCACAAGCGCGCCTTTAGGCCAAGGCCGCATCGTGCTGTTTCACGTTACGGCCGGGCCGGAATGGTCAAACCTCGCCCTGTCAGGACTTTATGTCGATATGCTGCAACGTCTTCTCCCGCTCGCCAAAGGGAGAAGCATTGAGCAAACTGAGTCCGCGGCCGATTGGGTCTTGGACCGCGAATTAGATGCCTTTGGGCGTCTCCAATCACCTCCGCCCGGGCTACCAAACCTCTCAAACGCGGACTTTGAAACAGTTTCAGCCTCGGCAAATGCTCTGCCCGGAACCTATCGCCAAGGCACGCGCATTCGTGCTTTTGATGTTATTCGAGATCCCTCAACTGTGAATGAGATCACACTGCCAAACGGTTCAACCAACCGCGTTTACGGCGAAACATCAGATAGTTCTCTGATGGGGCGTCTCCTGGGCTTCGCGCTCTTGGCGCTGGCATTGGACGCATTATTTGCGTTGATCGCATCCGGTAGATTGAGTTATTTGAAACCCACGCGCAGTGTAGCAGCCATATTGCTGGTCAGCTTGTTTTTCGTGCCCGATGTGATGGCGCAAGATGGTGAGCCTGACCGCATCACAGAGGCCGCGACGGGATTACATCTTGCCTTTATCGAAACCGGAGACAGTCGTCGCGACGAGCTCTCGCGTGTCGCCATGGAAGGCCTGAAAGAACAATTAGATGGACGTACAACGATAGAGCCTGTCGGTGTTCATCAAGTCAGCGCGGACTCACCCGGCCTTGAAATGTACCCTTTCCTGTATTGGCCGGTCCGACGCGATGCTCCGGCCCTAACCCCGGCAGAGCGCTTAAATATCAATGCTTATATGGCGGCGGGTGGCACTGTTGTTTTCGATACGGGTGATGAAGGTGACCGCGTTCTCCGCGCGGGCGAGCCGCATCCGGGATTAAAGCGTATCAGTGAAGGGTTAGACATTCCGCGCCTAACCGAGGTTCCCAGTGATCATGTGTTGACCAAGTCTTTCTATCTCCTCCAAGTTTTTCCGGGGCGCTGGGCAAATGGTCCTGTCTATGTGCAAGGCGGGGAAGCCGGTACAGGTGGCCGCGACGGCGTATCCCCCGTAATTATTGGCTCTAACGATTGGGCTGCCGGTTGGGCCGTTACAAATCTTGAAGGTGCTCTTGTCGATCTTGAAAAAGACATTCCCCGCCAGCGTGAAATTTCTATCCGGTTTGGCGTAAATATCGCCATGTATGCGCTGTCCGGGAATTATAAGGCTGATCAAGTGCATGCTGCGGCGCTGGTTGAACGTCTGGGAGAAGGCAAGCGCGACCTTCCGGGTGAGACCGAATGATAGAGCAACTCTTCGGAAATTTGGCTTTTGATCCGCTGCTGCCAGTGGAATGGGTCATTGGATTAGCCGTCCTGATTTTCATCGCGTCGATCGCGGCGGGCGCGGGACGATTACGCAGCCAATTCACACGCCTGACAGCCGGGTTGTTTTTGTTGATTGGCCTGCTCAATCCTCAAGCCGTCGAGGAAGACCGTGAAACGCTGAATGACACAGTGATCCTCATAGAAGATCAAAGCGACAGTATGACGTTTGGCGGGCGAGACGACGCACTCGCAAAAATGTCGGCAGATCTGAAATCGAAATTTCGCGAAGACGGGAATTTGGATATCATCACAATCTCCGTCCCACAGGATAATGAAGGCACCCTGCTTGCGTCCGCCCTGACTGACGCGTTAGCAGGCGCACCGTCGAAACGGCTGGCAGGCGTTGTCGCCCTTACGGATGGCCGGGCGCATGACATTTCCGAAGCTGTTGCCGATTACTTGCCTGAAGGCGTGCCGTTTCACAGCCTCATCATCGGCGAAGCCGAAGCGCGGGACCGCCGCATCCTCGCGACGAAAGCCCCAAAATTTGGCGTCGTGGGAGAACAAGCGGAATATGAATTACTCGTTGAAGACCCGGGATTTGAAGGCGAGCGCGCTAGGATTGAATTGAAACTCAATGGCGACGTCAAAGCGCGCTTTCCCATCACGATTGGCCGCCCGCTCTCAATCCCGCTGGAAATTGAACGGCGCGGCAGCAATACGGTTGAATTGACTGTTGAGGGCGTCGAAGGCGAACTCACGCTAAATAACAATCTCTTCGTGTCAGAAATACAAGGTGTCCGCGACAGGCTGCGGGTCCTCTTGATTACCGGTGAGCCGCATAATGGCGGGCGGGCGTGGCGCAATTTATTGAAATCAGACCCGGCGCTTGATCTTGTACAATTTACGATTTTGACTAGCCGTAGCAAATATACCAATGCGGGCGAACGCGAATTATCATTGATCCAATTCCCGACCCGTCAGCTTTTTGAAGAACGTCTCGACGAATTCGATCTAATCATCTTCGATCAATATGAACGCCGGTCATTATCACGCCAGCGCGGTCGGTCGCGGCCAACGATCCCGCCGCAATATTTCCAGAATATCGCACATTACGTCGAAGATGGTGGCGCACTTTTACTTGCAACGGGTCCAGCCTTCGCAACTCAGGCCAGCCTCTACCGAACACCACTCGTCTCGGTCCTGCCATCCCGCCCAACGGGTGATATATTGACCGGAGCTTTTCGCCCAGAATTAAATGCGAAAGGGAAGCGCCATCCCATCACATCTGATTTCCAAGGCAATGAAGATCAATCCTGGGGATCTTGGTACCGCGTCATCGACAATGATCCGATTGGCGGAGACGTCCTAATGGACGGCCCTGAGGGCGTCCCTTTATTCGTGATCGATAAAGTCCGGGATGGCCGTGTCGCGATGTTAATGAGCGACCAAGCCTGGCTCTGGGCGAAAGGCCATGATGGTGGCGGGCCTTACCGTGAAATCTTCCGTCGGACAGCGCATTGGCTGATGGGCGAACCGGAACTGGACGCCGAGACTTTGTCAGCGGTCAGAGATGGGGATAATCTCATCATCACGCGGAGATCATTAGATGACGTGACGGCCCCCGTGGATGTGGTTGCACCGGACGGCACACGCCAGCGTGTTTCATTGGACCGAATTGCAGATGGTCTCTACAGAGCGTCCTTGCCACTCGCGGGGCAAGGTGCTTACCGCCTTAGCAATGAGGGTGTTTCCGCGATTGCGGCAGTGGGCACACTTAACCCGAAAGAGTATGACAATCTTCTGCCAACCGAAGAAATTTTAGCCCCTCTTTCCCAAACCACAGAGGGTCTGATTAAATCTGTCGGTTTGGACACATCAAGCCTGCCTGATATTCGTCGCCCAAATGCGGGGCGGGCAACATCAGGACGGGATTGGATGGGCCTTGTCTCACACGATGCCTATACGGTAACTCAAAGTCGCCGCACACCGCTTGCGCCCGGTATCTTCCTTTTTGGTCTCTTCTTCCTATTCCTCGCTTGGGCTTGGCGACGCGAAGGACAGTAAACGCTGCCATTTTTCATGTCCTGTTTAGAAACCTGTGCCTATAGAGAAAAAACGGGATCGAAAATAAAGGGTATTCGATATGCGCACCTCACGTCTTGTATTCACGCTTGCAGTTGCTTGTCTTGGCCT
>CAYZGF010000118.1:6231-7346 GCA_964477595.1 uncultured Algimonas sp. | reverse complement strand
TCATCGCCAGCCCTGACAGCAAGATTGCAATGACCATGAGCGGCACTTGATAGGTTTTTGTTGGCTCACAATCCATCGCCCCCGCAACGGGATTAGCAATCAAAGACTGCTTACATTCCGTTACATTCCCGGCGAATGTGGACAGTGTCTCACCCGCTGCATTGACGATATTGGCCGCGTCCACGCTGGCAATCGCCATGGCGGAGAGAATTGAATCAACGGAAAAGACAAGGTTCATTGCCACGATAAGCGTGATCGCGCCGGCAACACTGCGTAAGCCGCCGCCTTCTGAATGCTCAATATGATCAACTTGCAGAAGGTGGTGAATTTCTTTGATGGCGGTGTAGATAATAAAGGCACCACCCAACAATGTGACGAGTGCTTGGAAGGTGAAATCACCCTCAAATATGCCTTCAATATGCGCGCCGAAAAGAGGTTTCGCGAGTAGCCCGAATAAATTGACAATAACAAATAGCAAGACGATCCGAAGGGCCACGGCAATCCCGATGCCCCAGCGTCGGACTTTCTTTGCATCCTTCTCGTCCCCGACTTTATTCGACTCAATCGCAATATAAAGCAGATTGTCAAAGCCCAGAACGGCTTGCAAAAGTATGAGCATAAACAGCGTAAATAACGCCTGCACTGTTAAGAGTTCAGCCACGGATAATCCTCCCATCCGGTTGATTTGCGTCGTGCTTAGCTCAAGTTAAAGGCCAGGTTAAGACCGGACTCGCAGAGGGCTCAAAAGGGCGTATCTGAACCTTGCGCGACTCCCACATTAATGCGACGTTCAGACCGCTTTTGATAGGACAGACCATGAAAACGAAACTTTTGTTGTGCGCGTTGACGGCTCTCACCCTGAGTGCGGGCTGCCAGCCAAAGGTACAAATCGTTCCATCGGAAAAGCCGATCGTGATCGAGTTGAACGTCAACATTAATCAGGAAATTCGCGTCCGCCTGGACAAAGACGTGGAAGATCTGATTTCGAATAACCCGGACCTGTTTTAGGTCCACCACTCAAGGAGGCTGTTATGGCCACATTGAAAACCATTCTGGGCGGTTTCGCCGCCTTGGCCCTAGTTTCGGGCGGAACGCTGCTGGCGACATCCGCCGGT
>CAYZGF010000118.1:4185-6131 GCA_964477595.1 uncultured Algimonas sp. | reverse complement strand
CCGGAAACGAGCGGGGTTTTTCTTTGCGCCGAGCACAGTTCTGATTCACACTCCCGCGTAAGACGAATCAATCACTGAGGGTTTCTCATGTCTGCACCAATTACAAAGCTCACACCGACCTCTCTTTCGGCCCTGCTCTGCGCGCGGATCTGTCATGATCTGATCTCACCCGTCGGCGCGCTCGGAACGGCGATTGAGATTTTGGACGATGAGAGCAATGTCGATATGCATGACGATGCGCTCGCCCTTGTGAGAACATCGTCACGACAAGCCTCTGCCAAGTTAAAATTTCTGCGTCTGGCTTTCGGGGCTGCCGGGTCAGCCCCCGGTGTCATACCGACGGCTGAAATTACGAAACTTTCCAATGATATGTTTGCTGATGCAAAACCTGATCTGGTTTGGAATATCGACTCTGACGGTATTGATAAGGACCGCGCCCGTATTTTGATGAACCTGATTATGCTGGCTGTCCAAGCGGCCCCGCGCGGCGGGAAAGTCACGATCTCTCGTCACGGTCAAGGCGAAGGCGCGAATTTCGTCCTTGTCAGCGAAGGGCCTAAAGTGCGTTTAGATGCCGCTGTTGCCAAAGCTTTGGCGGGTAAGGCCCCTGATGACGGGTTTGACGGACGGTCCATTCAACCGCTTTATGCTAGCCTGCTAACACGCGATATTGGCGGCGCGATTGCTGCCTCTGCCGATGACACGGGTGAGGACACAATCATCACATTCAAGGCTGATTTCCCCGCAAATGCCACTTAGGCCTGTATAATTCTCATCTCATGAATACAGGCGAAAGCCGAAAGCTACTCTCTTTCGGCTTTCAGCAATTTTTTCGGATTATTTTACGCCGCGCTTGACCCCGTCTTAACCCTTTTTGTGCAGGTTGGTGGAAAATAACCACCCCCCGAATGATTCGAGACGAGACGCATGGGCGACGACTTAATTTTCGCACAAAAATTCACCCGCACGGCGGCTGACGGCCTAGCCTTGCTGGTTGAGATGGATGACCCACGTGCGGCGCATGAGGCGTCCGTCGTGATTGATATGATGACGACCTTGCAGCGCGGGGCCAAACGCCTGAGAGCCCGTAATATTTATTCCGGGGCACAAGGCGTTTTATCCGCTTTGCACCATGAGAGCGATCATATTTTAGAGAGTCGCATTACGAGCCTAGGCTCTTTGGTGACTGAATATGCACGAGGTCTGGACGAGCTCCTTCAAACGCCTGAAACAGCGCCCGCAATAACAGTTACGGACAAATGGGATATTGCCCGTGAGACCCTGAATGCATTACTGCCCATCGCGTCATCTGATGATGCGGATATGCTGTCGCGTTTAATGCGTGCGCCCGTCACGCTGGAAGCAGTCAAGCCGGATATGGAGCTTGCGCCTTCCGAGGCTGAAATCGTACCTTTCGTCAAAACAGAAACTCCCGAGATCGTGTCAGAGATTGCCGTCGAAGATATTCCCGTAATCGACGAAATCATCGTCCAAGCGGACGTTATAAAACCAATACAGCCTGAAACAGCAGCTCCCTCTATCGCCTTGGACGCGATGATGCGTGACGTGATTGCAGACGCCTTATCCGTGGCACGGTCTGTCGGACGTACGATCAGCCTGTCTTATGATATGGGCGACCGCATGGTTTCAGATATGCGCGCCGCAGACCTGCAATCACGTCTCAGCCAAGCGCTCTCTCAGATTATCCGCCAATCCATGACAGAGGATCGAGTTGGTCATATCGACATTAATCTCGCCGGAGAGCAGCTTCATATTATGGCTGGGACGACGGCAGTCCGTATTGCGATCGACCCGCAAAATGCGCCCAAAGCCAAGCCGCTCATCACGCCGGAAACAGAACAAGGCCTGCGCGCTCAACTCAACGCCCTTATGGATCCAATTTCTTTACATGAGACAGCCTCATGAAAACTTGCCTGATCGTAGAT
>CAYZGF010000118.1:0-4175 GCA_964477595.1 uncultured Algimonas sp. | reverse complement strand
TCAGGCGGGACGAGCTGTCACGCGTCGCGATGGAAGGCCTGCGCGAGCAACTCAACGCTCTCATGGATCCGATTTGATTAGATGAGACTGCCTCATGTAAACCTGCCTGATCGTAGATGACAGCCGCATGATCCGCCGGGTCGCGGGCCGTATTGTCAAAGATCTCGGCTTTGAAACGATCGAGGCCGTGAACGGACAAGAGGCATTAGATAAATGCCGTCTGGAAATGCCAAATGCCGTTCTTGTGGATTGGGCCATGCCCGTCATGGACGGCTTTGACTTCGTCAAAAACTTAAGAGAGCTGCCGGATGGAGACAAACCTACGGTCGTCTTCTGCACATCGGTTCGGGATGTTGAGCGGATTGTCGAAGCCCTCGCCGCAGGGGCCGACGAATATATTATGAAACCATTTGATTCAGATATCATTGAGTCAAAATTCGCTCTGGCCGGTTTGGTATGAGTGCAGCGGACCGCCACGGCGCTCTCTCGCTGGCGCCCTCCTATTATGATGCACTTCGCCGTTTAACGCTCGAGCTGGCGGGCATAAATCTTGGCGCCAATCATGCTTTTTTGGTTGAGACCCGCCTCTCCAGACTGGCACGCGAAGAAGGTTATGACAGCCTGGATTCCATGATTGACGAGCTGTTTAAAACCGGTGGGTCGCGTCTGGCTGTGCAGGTCGTATCGGCGCTGACCGAACGCGATACACATTTCTTCAAAGATAAAACGGCCTTTAAGCGGCTGGAAGAGATCGTTCTACCAGACCTCCATCATAAGCGAGGCGGCGGACGGATTCGACTTCTCAGCTTTGGCTGCGCGTCAGGCCAAGAGCCTTATGGCATTGCGATGACATTGGCCCGCATGAAAGATCAATTAGACGGTTTGAAAGTGGATATTGTCGGCGTGGATTACCCGTCTCAAGCCTTGGACCGTGCCCGCCAGGGAAAATATACGCATTTTGACGTGCAGCGCGGATTACCCATTCAAGATTTAGTCGAGTTCTTCGAGCCTTCCGGCGCTGACTGGGTCATCAAATCTGAAATCAAAGACATGGTTGAGTTTCGGGACATACACCTTCTCTCCAAATTGGACATTTTAGAGGAATTTCATGCCGTGATGTTTTGCGGCAGCTTGCCCCATTACTCGGCCCCGGCGCGCGTCCGGGTTCTGCGAGGGCTGTCCGGCCTCGTGAAAGAAAATGGCTATCTCATTCTGGGTGAAGGCGAAAATTTGAGCCAGATGAATTTCGGCTTCAACCGTGTGACTGAAGATTCAGGGCTCTATAAAAAACGTGAGGTCGTGCTTGAGCCTGAAATCGATCCCACGATCAAAGTCCCCAATGGGCGGACAACCTTTGAAAAAACGCCCAAAAAGCGAAAAAAACTAAGATAGCTTAAGCCGCCCCCCGCGGTTGACGATACGTTTGCGGAGCGTAAAAGACGCGACTTAGATATCACGTGTTTGAAAGCCGCTTTTCATGTCCCATACGCTCGCCGATCTAGATGCTGTCCGCACCCGGATCCTCGCCGAAATCGAAACTGTCGCAGACCTTTCTGCCCTAGACGACATTCGTGTCGGAGCGCTCGGCAAGAAAGGCGAGGTCAGCCTGATGATGCGCGGTCTGGGAAAAATGACCCCGGATGAGAAAAAAGTCATGGGTCCGGCATTGAACGGACTCAAGACGGATCTGAACGCAGCCGTCGAAACACGTAAAGCGACGCTCGAAAATGCAGCGCTTGATGCGGCTTTGGCAAATGAGACGATGGACATGTCTCTGCCGGTCGGTCGCCCGACCGGAACGCTTCACCCCGTCAGTCAGGTCATGGAAGAAATGGCCGTTATCTTTTCCGATATGGGTTTCTCCGTTGCGGAAGGGCCGGATATTGAAGACGACTTCCACAATTTCACAGCGCTAAATTTCCCGCCGGGCCACCCTGCACGAGATATGCATGACACATTCTTTCTGGAGAACGGTGAGAAAGTTTTGCGGACCCATACCTCGCCCGTGCAAATCCGGACCATGATCAATCAAAAACCACCCATTCGGATAATTGCGCCGGGCCGGACATATCGCTCAGACTCGGATCAGACTCACACACCCATGTTTCATCAGGTCGAAGGTCTTGTCATCGATAAAGGCATCCATATGGGCCACCTGAAAGGCGTGCTCATGGATTTCGTCAGCGCATTTTTCGAAACCGATGTCGATGTCCAATTCCGCCCGCATCACTTCCCCTTCACCGAACCGTCTGCAGAAATGGATGTGCGCTATGAACGCGACGGTGCGGCCATTAAAATTGGCTCCGGCGAAAGCTGGATGGAAATTCTTGGCTGCGGCATGGTGCATCCCAATGTATTGCGCGCCTGTGGCCTCGACCCGGATGAGTATCAGGGCTTTGCCTTTGGCATGGGCGTGGACCGCCTCGCCATGTTGAAATATGGCATGCCCGACCTGCGCGATATGTTCGCCAGCGATCCGCGCTGGTTATCGCATTACGGGTTTGACCCGCTGGTTCAGGCGAATTTAGCGACGGGACTGTCATGAGCGGGCCATCAGAAACCACAGGACTCGATCTTTCCAAAGAGCCGCACAAGTCTATTCTCAAGCGCATCGATATTGGCTTGATGACGGGGCTTTGCGCTTTGGCGATCTCTTTTGTCGGAATCATGACGTCGCGGGCGTCATTCAAGATGAACCAAGAGACGCAGAAAGCGCGCGTCCTGCCCATCATCGATATTGATATGGGTTATGAAAATATCGGCGATCGCAGCAATGCGGAATTTGTTGTGCGGCTGAATAATGTCGGCGCAGGCATTGCCCATATTCAGAAAGTTACACCGACTCAAAATGGTGAGCCGATCTCAACCATCGAGGCCTTTGACGCCGCGATCATGAATGGCCGGATGCGAAGCAATGTCGGATTTCCGCGCGTCGCACCTGCCGCAGGATTTCTGGCCGCAGGCAAAAGCATTGAGCCGCGCGTCTACCGCATGGGCGCGGCCGGGTCAGAGCTGGGCGCTTACTTACGCGGCGATTTCGGCGCTCCACTTGACGGCGTGGATTTGGAGGTCTGCTATTGTTCCGTTTTTGAGGATTGCTGGACCGTAAAATTTTTGGACCGCAAGTTACCTGAACCTGTTGAGAGTTGCGGCATTACCGACGCACCGGAAGACATGTTTCAAACCTATATCGACCAAACCGCCGCGAAGCGGATGAAATAGTCAGTGAATGACGACACTGATATCACGGCGGCAGAAATCTCTGCCAAGCGCTCGGCGCGCCACATAACGGCCGCGCAGGTTACGGCTGCAGCTGCGATTGTCACAAGTATATTAGCGCTTGCTGTTTCATTATATGAAACTCGGATCATGCGGTCTTGGCAGCAAGCCAGCACACAGCCGATTGTGGAATTAAGGTTCAATATTAACATCACTGGCAATCAAGCGACAATGGACTTTAATTTACGAAATATGGGTCAAGGCGCAGCTTACATCGAAGGCATAAGAGCTTCGATCGGCGATGAAACAGATCAGAATCTCGAGCAAATTTTAAATGCTTGGAATGCCTCTCCCATCACAAAGACACTCGTCTCTAACAAAGCGGTCTATGTTGGATATTTGGAACCAAACGGAGAAAAAACTCCCGCATCTTTGAGAGCCGATTTTGGTGAAATATCATTATTGGAACGGTCCGAACATTGGAATTATTTTGATGCAGAATCAGACAAAACGAATATCCAAATCTGTTATTGTTCAGTCTTTGACCAATGTTGGATCAATGATTTCAAAACACGCGAACGTGCGAAAGCTGTCGCCACCTGCCCAGATGACTTTAACTAGGACTATCACGTCATGAAATTCACGCTCTCTTGGCTAAAACGCCATCTGAAAACTGACGCGACGATAGAAGAGGTCGCAGAGGCCATGACGCTGGCTGGGCTGGAAGTCGAAGAGATACTCGACCCGTCCAAAGCCCTCTCGGCCTTTACCATCGCGCATGTGAAATCGGCGGAGAAACACCCCGACGCAGATAAGTTACGCGTCTGTCAGGTCGAAACTGTAGACGGTGAGAAACAGATTGTCTGCGGCGCGCCGAATGCTCGCGCAGGAATCGCCGTCGCCTATGCGCCCCTTGGCGCTTATATTCCCGGGCTTGATTTCAGCTTGGACAAAAA
>CAYZGF010000117.1:0-7414 GCA_964477595.1 uncultured Algimonas sp. | reverse complement strand
GGCTCGAAGCGGGTGGGCTGCTGGATCGTCAATCTGCAAAGCAGGCACATATCGCACATATTCCGCTGGAAAAAACGCAGTTGCCGCAGCAGGCTTGGCTGACGGCGAAAAGGCTTAGTAAGGAAGGGGAGACTGTTCAGAGTTGGATCAACCCAACACAACAAGCTGCTCTGAAAGCGCATCTCTCACACTATGTTAAACGCCAGCCCCATGCGGTGAATGCCTCAGCCATACTCATTCATGCGAAAACCCGGCAAGTCAGGGCACATGCCGCGATTGGTCGTCGCGATCACGATGGTGGTTGGCTGGACATGACCGCAGCCATTCGTTCGCCGGGCTCTACATTAAAGCCTTTCGTCTATGGCCTTGGCATGGATGATGGATTGATCGGAAGTGAAACTAGATTGAGCGATGCGCCGAGCCGATTTGGCTCCTATCGACCGGAGAATTTTGACCGCCGTTACTATGGTGATGTGACGGTGGCTCAAGCCCTTCAACATAGTTTGAACATTCCGGCTGTCGGCGTTTTGGATCATGTCGGGGGCAGACGGTTGGAAGATAGTTTACGCGCGGCAGGCGCACGCACATCAAAATCCGGTCCAGATGCGGATGAGGAAACGACAGGCTTGGCTTTGGCCCTAGGGGGAACAGGTCTGCGCGCAATAGACCTTGCGGTTCTCTATACTGCCATTGCAAATGAGGGCGTGGCCGCGCCGTTGTCTTGGACACAAAACGACGCAGAGGCCAGTAGATTCGAACTTCTACAACCCGACACGGCTAAAACGCTTCACCGTGTTATGGCGTCCGCGCCGCGGCCCAAGGGTGTCATGCCTGCCCATTTGGGACAGGATATTCCCGAAGTCGCTTATAAGACGGGGACCTCATATGGTTTCAGAGATAGCTGGGCAGCTGGCATATCAGGAGACTACGTCATTGTCGTTTGGGTGGGTCGTCCGGATGGTGGGCCGCGACCGGGCATCACAGGGCGCGAAGCGGCTGCCCCTCTATTATTTCGGATCGCCGATGATCTGCCGACGAATCGAAGACATACTCAAGCCCCAGTTCAATCTGAAACGTCGGAACGGTTGAAATCCGCAGAAGAAACCGCGCCAGTGATCTTATTTCCTTTGCAAGATACGGATATTTTCATTTCGAATTTTGATGATCAATCAGAGTCGGTTGACCTGTTAGTCCAAGCCAAGGGACAGGATCCGCGCGTTTATGTGGACTCAAAACCAATCACAAAGGGTCGCAACGGATATCGCTTCACACCCTCCGGACCGGGCTTTTATGATATGAAAGTCGTCGATGCTGCGGGCGCGCAATCCAAAACACGGTTCCGTGTCTTAGCTTCGGATAATGTCATCCACCCGGGTCTTTAATTCGTCCAACACGTCCGGAAACCACTCATGCCGCTTGATCCAAGCATTATTGCGCCAACTTGGATGTGGGAGCGGTATGACCGTTGGACCGTAATCCTGCCAAGACTTGACGGTCTCGGTTAGGTTGCGTTTGGCCGTGTCACTGAGATGACGTTTCATGGCGTACATACCGACAACCAGTGTCAGCTCCACATTTGGTAAGGCGGCATCTAGCTTATCCTGCCAAAGGGGAGCGCATTCTTTTCGAGGGGGCAAGTCGCTCCCGCGCGCATCTTGTCCCGGAAAACAGAACCCCATCGGCGTAATCGCGATAAGGTCGGGATTATAAAACTCTTCTGACGTCACGCCCATCCAATCCCGCAAGCGGTCCCCCGATGCATCCGTGAAAGGAAGACCGCTTTCGTGGACCTTGGTCCCCGGCGCTTGCCCAATAATTCGAATTTTCGAAGACCGCGTCGCCTGAACGACGGGTCTGGGTGTGACGGGCAGGGGTGGGTCAGAGCGCATACAGGCGGTACATTGCCTGATATCCTTTAGAAGCGCTTTAGTTGGACAATCGCGTTTTGTCATCTATCGACTCCCTGAAACAATTATGCGTCATTTCTCGCGATAAGCGCGTGACGTTTCGCTGTTGAACGCGCATGTAGGTCAAAAGCACGGAGCCCATTATGTCCAGCGCATTTTATGCCGATCTCTCACAGACCCTAGATGAAATTCGCGAAGAGGGTCTGTATAAAACCGAACGCCTGATCATTGGGGAACAAGACGCCTCCATTCATGTGGGCGGTCGAGATGTCCTGAACTTTTGCGCCAATAACTATTTGGGTCTCGCTGATAGCCCTGAGTTGGTGGCGGCTGCAAAGTCGGCGCTGGATGAACACGGCTTTGGCATGGCCTCCGTTCGCTTCATTTGTGGGACACAAGGCCAGCACCGCGAGTTGGAAAAGTCACTCGCGGACTGGCTCGGCTTTGAAGACAGTATTCTTTATGCCGCCTGTTTCGATGCTAATGGCGGCGTGTTTGAACCGCTTCTTGGACCGGAAGACGCAATCATCTCGGACTCGCTTAATCATGCGTCTATCATCGACGGAATCCGTCTCTGCAAAGCTAAACGATTCCGATATGCCAATAATGATATGGCCGATCTTGAGGCTAAACTGATCGAAGCCAAAGAAGGCGGTGCGCGTCGTATCATGATCGCAACGGATGGTGTGTTTTCCATGGATGGTATCATCGCCAATCTGAAAGATGTCTGCGATCTCAAAGATAAATATGATGCGCTTCTGATGGTCGATGATTGCCACGCAACAGGCTTTCTTGGCGCGGGCGGACGCGGCTCCGCTGAATATTGCGGCGTCGAAGGCCGCGTCGATATTTTGACAGGCACATTGGGCAAAGCGCTTGGCGGGGCTATGGGTGGCTTCACATGTGCGCGTCAGGAGGTCGTCGATATATTACGCCAACGATCTCGCCCTTATCTTTTCTCAAATAGTCTTGCCCCGCCCCTGGTCGGTGCGAGCTTGAAAGCGATTGAAATGGCTAAAGAGGGTGATGATCTCCGCGCTCGGATTATCGCCAATTCAAAACAGTTCCGTTCCGGTATGGAGGCTGCAGGGTTTACATTAAAACCGGGCGAACATCCCATCATTCCCGTCATGTTAGGCGATGCAAAACTTGCTCAGGAAATGGCTGCGAAACTCTTGGATGAGGGTATTTACGTCATCGGGTTTTTCTTCCCCGTGGTCCCAAAAGGCCAAGCCCGCATTCGCACCCAGATGAGTGCGGCGCACACGCCTGCACATATCGACCAAGCCATTGCGGCCTTTACAAAGGTCGGAAAAGAATTAGGCGTGATTTCATGACCCAAATGATGAAAGCCTTGGTAAAAGCCAAAGCGGAAAAGGGCCTCTGGTTAGAAGAGGTTCCGGTCCCTGAAATTGCCCCCGATGAAGTTCTGATTAAAATTGAACGGACCGCCATTTGTGGCACGGATATGCATATTTATGGCTGGGATGAATGGGCGCAAAAAAATGTGCCCGTACCGTTGGTCGTCGGTCATGAATATGGCGGGACTGTCGCGGCGATTGGATCAACCGTCAAACGTGTCAGCGTCGGTGACCGCGTGACGGGCGAAGGTCATGTTGTCGGTCGTCGGTCACGCAATGCGCGGGCAGGGCGCTTTCATCTGGACCCGGATACCAAAGGGATTGGCGTAAACCTCCCCGGGGCTTTTGCGGAATATCTGGCGCTGCCGGAATTCAATGTCATTCCACTACCCGAAAGTGTGCCGCTTGACATCGCGGCCATTCTCGATCCCCTTGGGAATGCTGTCCACACGACACTTGCGTTTGATTTGGTCGGTGAAGATGTCTTGATTACAGGCGCAGGGCCGATCGGGATTATGGCCGCGGCTGTGGCCGAACGCGCAGGCGCACGCCGGATTGTGCTTACCGATATTGAGGATTGGCGCTTAAACTTTGCCAAAACTCTCACCAGTCGTACGCGCATGGTCAACACAATGTCAGAAGACTTGCGAAACGTGATGACCGAAATCGGCATGAATGAAGGGTTTGATGTTGGCTTGGAAATGAGCGGAGCTAAACCCGCTTTTGAACAAATGCTCGACACGATGTTGATGGGCGGCAGTATTGCGATGCTGGGTATTCCGGCGACGCCCTATCCCGTAGACCTCGGAAAAATTGTCGGCAAAGCCTTGACGGTGAAAGGCATTTACGGACGTCAAATGTATGAGACGTGGTACAAGATGCTGGCCCTGCTGGATAGCGGTTTGGATATGACGGCCATGATCACGCACCGTTTCCCCGCGCGCGATTGGCAACAGGCATTTGACCTGATGGAAACTCGCAAGGCCGGGAAAGTCATCCTGGACTGGTCACAGATATGAGCGACGAACACGTTCCTCTGACCGGCTACTCGCCTGTCACAGATATAGAAATGTCCGAGCGGGTCTCTGATATGCTCGGCACACTTCTGACTCGCCGGACGATCCGTGATTTCTCTGACAAAGCTGTTCCAAGGGACGTCATTGAAACCGCGATCAAAGCGGCGGCCACTGCACCAAACGGCGCTAATCAACAGCCATGGCATTTTGCAGCAATTTCTAACCCTGACATGAAGCGCCGCATTCGTTTGGCCGCTGAAGAAGAAGAACGCGCATTTTATGGTGGCAGAGCGTCGGATGAATGGCTCGACGCGCTTTCCCCGCTGGGTACCGATGCGTCCAAACCTTTCTTAGAGACCGCGCCGTGGCTGATCGCTATTTTTGCCCAGAAAAAAGGCCCGGACGGCGAGAAGCATTATTATGTGACGGAGAGCGTCGGCATCGCCATTGGCATGCTCATCACGACACTTCATTCTGCAGGGCTTGCCACGCTCACGCACACGCCAGCCCCAATGAATTTTTTACGCGAAATCTGTGAACGGCCAACGACAGAAAAACCACTGGTTCTTCTCGTCGTGGGGCATCCCGCAGACGACGCAACCGTACCCGTTCATGCGCTTAAGAAGAAAAGCTTCGATGAAATTGCAAAGGTCTGGGATTAACTCAATCGGTATCAGTCCGCGCTTGCACGACTCTTCACCTAGGCGCATAGCCGCGCTCTGAGGAGATTGCCGTGAGCACTGAGACACCCTGCAAAGAAAAAAGCCCTGTCATGCCCATCCCGCGATGGGAGTTTGTGGCGATGATGGCGGCTATCTTTGGCCTGCAAGCCATGGGCATTGATGTCATGCTTCCGGCCTTGGAGATTGTCGGAGATCATTACGCGATTCAAAATCCCAATGATCAGCAACTTGTCATTTTTGCCTTTATCTTCGGCTTTGGGTTTCCTCAGCTCATCTTCGGTCCGATCTCTGATCGTTTTGGCCGGAAAATACTGCTTCAATTGAGTTTGGTTGGGTATTTCATCACCGGCTTTGCCTGTATGATTGCACCAAGCTTTCAGA
Source organism: uncultured Algimonas sp. (assembly GCA_964477595.1). Lineage (GTDB taxonomy): Bacteria > Pseudomonadota > Alphaproteobacteria > Caulobacterales > Maricaulaceae > Litorimonas. The sequence goes on along the minus strand of CAYZGF010000117.1, from coordinate 2,066 downwards.
GCCTGCTCATCTTGCGGTTATTACAAGGCGTCTGTTGCGCGGGTACGCGGGTCTCTGCCGGGGCTATCATTCGGGATTTGACCAAAGGTCGGGCGATGGCGAGCATTTTATCGCTTGTTTATACGGTCTTCATGATCGTGCCGATCATCGCGCCGGCACTCGGGACCGCCATTATGGCGGTGACGGATTGGCGCTGGGTCTTTGGCAGTTTGGGCGTGTTCTCCGCGATGTTATTCGTTTGGACACAATTTCGATTGCCCGCCACTCTGGCTGAAGAGGATAAACGTCCGATTTCTTTTGAGAGTGTTGTTGACGCATTTAAAATGATCGCGTCGCATCGCGTCACAGCCGGCTATATGGTTGCCAGTGGGATCATCTTTGGGTGTCTGTTTGCGTTTATTGGGGCGAGCGAACAGGTCTTTGATGAGGTGTTCGGGCGTGGTGACAAATTTTATCTATATTTCGCAGGGATAGCGGGATGTCTTGCCGTTATGAATTTCTTCAACAGCCGTGTTGTTGGTCGCTATGGCATGCGTCGGATCAGCCATTTGGTCGTAGTAATTTTCATCGCACTCTCTTTAGTCAATCTGATTTATATGAGTTTTGTTGGTCAGAATTTTTGGGTGTTTTACACGCTGTTTGTCCTGACTTTCGGCTGCTTCGGTATGATGGGAGCGAATTTTTCCAGCCTTGCTTTGGAGCATATGGGGAAAGTCGCCGGAACGGCGAATGCGGTTTATGGTTTTGCGACGCTGACATTTTCGAGCTCTTTAGGCTTTATTGCCGCCCGCAGTTTTGACGGAACCGTGAGGCCGTTACTCATAGCCTATGTTTTGCTCGGGGCATCAAGCCTGTTCGTCATCCTGATAACAGAACGCGGCAAGCTGTTTGGTGTAGGTGAGGGTAAGGACTAATTGCGATTTTCTGCGATGACCGACTCTATCTCTTTCACCGTTTTATCGTCCAAAAGATTGATGTAGCCCTTACGATCAGGGCGTCCGGTTTCGGGTGACTCAAACATCCAAAGATGACCAATATGAAGTCCAACAAGCTTATGCTGTCCATCAACGACACGGGTTATAGGAGACCCGGATTGTCCGGAAATTGCTCGACAATCATGGGTGACCCGTCGACGTCCGTTTTTAAAGTCTAAGATGGATAATTTACAGGATTGTGCGTTTTCAGGGAGTCCTCTCGCTTGGGCAAAAGAAAACTGCTCAGTCTCGAGTTCATCGACATCACGGATCGGGTCCAATGCATATCGCACAAGGCCTTTTGTCGAAATTTTATCAAATCGAATGACGGCCCAATCTGTTCTGTCCCCTGATTTATATCCATCAGCGTAACGAATGAGATTTACAGGGCTGGAGCTACCTTCGAAGTCTCTGACGATACAGGGACGTTCAGTCGGTAATCCGTGACCGGTCGCGAAGCCGAAATCATATTGACTATCAGCAGTCTCAAGTACGGCAATACGCGATATCCGCGTTGAATTTGCGTCACCTTGGCAAACCAGCCGAAGCATATGCGTTGGTGTGGGGGCAGGTGTTGTTTGACACCCAACCCCAATGAGAAAGAGCAGTCCGGCGCTAAGACGCAGATTCAAGATCGAAGTCTTTATACTGCTTCTTCAACTCACGTTTTAGAATTTTTCCTGTCGCACCGAGTGGCAGCTCGTCAACAAAGACAATCGCATCAGGCATCCACCATTTGGCGCATTTCGCTGCGATACAGTCTTTGATCTCAGCCGTTGCGGGCTCCTTGCCCGGAACGGATTGAACGATGAGCATAGGGCGTTCCTGCCACTTCTCATGTCGGACACCGATACAAGCCGCCATTTGAACATCAGGATGATCGCAAGCCGCATTTTCGACCTCGATAGAACTGACCCACTCGCCACCGGATTTAATCACGTCCTTAGAACGGTCGGTAATTTCCATATAACCGCGCGGATGGATGGCGGCGACATCGCCTGTGGCGAACCAGCCGTCATCAGTAAAGCTATCAGAGCCTGCGCCTTTGAAGTAACCGGAGGCAATCCATGGCCCGCGAACCTGCAAATGACC
>CAYZGF010000116.1:0-7429 GCA_964477595.1 uncultured Algimonas sp. | reverse complement strand
CCTTCTATCTCAGGCTTAGCGACGCAGCGTTTGCATCTTGCTGCAATTTTCTTCAGCTTTTTTAGTTCCTTCTTGGCATCTTCCAAGTTTCCGCTCTGATATTCCAAAAGGCTCAATTTGAAGTGAGCATCATATAGATAACGATGTACTTTCGTGGCTTGTGCAAGTGTTTGTTTTGCTTCTGCTGTCTTGCCAAGTTCCAGTTGCGAAAGACCTTTCATATAAATTTGAAAACCTCTATTTTCACATGTTCGGCGTTTATTCGATGTTTGAAAATCGGAAGAATTGATTCCGTTAATGACCACGTTAGATGGAGCTGAAGAAATGCCCGCTCCAGCCCCTGCGCCTGGACCGCCAGTAGGCTGGGCTTGGGTGTTAGAATTTCCGGCTAGCGTTGAACGAATTGACTCATCTCGTGCACTTTCGACACCGGACCTGAAATTGCGTTCTACGCGCAGCGCACAAAATGCATTTTTGTCAAATTCGATTTCCGCTGTTTCGTAATCACCTGCCAAGAATGCAGACATTGCAGGATCTGTTTGCTTTCTAGCTGTCGCAATGACCTCATCTGGAACTTCAGCGGATTGAGCGTCTTCCGCGTTATTTGATTGCTGAGCAAAGGCGGGAGACGAAAATACGAGGCCGAATGCCGCGATTGCGAAAACAAGATGTTTCATAATAGTCCCTCAAGTCTAAGCATATATCTCCACCACTCTTGCACATTTTCAATCATTCACAAAATCAATTGCTTGTAATGTCGACTTCACAAATCTGCTTTGCAGTTTGCATTGATGAATTCCTGGTGACTTGGCATGGGTTTTAAACAAGCTTGCGTAACGCGCTCAATCTTTTGCATTCTGTCTGTCAGTTCCGCATCGGATATCGCGTTTGCCATAGGGTGATAGGCATTAGCAGTCATGCCTTGTCCGTGCATCACAGCGAACCAACTGGTTTCGCCGAATATTTCATTGTCATGCCGATAGAGTTTTGCGGTATCTTTGTAATTCGCAATCCGGGCTTTCAATGTGTCCGGTATCTCCATATTTTTGCAATACGTCCAAAACGGTGTGTCTTCGCGTTCCGTGGCGTAATAATGCAGGATCAGGAAGTCCCGAACTTGCTCATATTCCAGTCGCGTTCGAGAATTGAAATAATCGATATTGGATTGTGCAAAATTCTTATCCGGGAAGTGCGCCATGAGACGCGCAACAGCTGTTTGAATCAGGTGGATGGACGTGGATTCGAGTGGTTCCAAGAAACCCGCCGCCAAGCCTAATGAGACTACATTTTTATTCCAAGGCTTTTTTCGGATTCCGGTCTTAAACCGCAGGAAATTCGGCTCTGAAATTGGTGCCCCGTCTAACCCCGCATTCAACGTGTCGAGTGCGGCTTCATCAGAAATGTAGTCAGAGCAATAAACATGCCCATTCCCAATCCTGGACTGCAAGGGAATGCGCCATTGCCATCCGGCCTCTTTCGCTGTTGCCCGCGTATAGGGATAGGGGTCGCCATTGGATTCGCTTGCCCGCGCCACGGCCCGATCACAGGGCAGCATCGCGCTCCAATCTTCATATCCTGTCTTTAACGTTTGTTCGATCAATAAGCCTCTGAACCCTGAGCAATCAATAAAAAGATCGCCTTCGTAAATGTTGCCATTTTCAAGCGTAACACTCTCGACAAAACCTGTTTCCGGATTTTGCTGAGCGGTTGTGATCCGACCCTCAATTCGCGTGACGCCATTGGCCTCGGAAAACTCCCTCATGAATTTTGCGTATAAAGAGGCATCAAATTGAAAGGCGTAAACGATTGAATTTAATGGAGAGTTTTTGACACTCATATCCGGTCGTTGGAACTTTCCTTCATGTGCAGCGAGAACCTGTAAGCAGTAATTATCGACAGATGGTGCTTTCCCCATTGCGGCATAACGATGGTAAAAATGATGGAAGCGAAGCCCATCCATTGAGACGCCGTAATCCCCAAAAGGGTGAATGTAACTCTCTCCGAGATTGCCCCAGTCGACGAACTCAATGCCGAGTTTGAAAGTGGCATTTGTCTTTTTGACAAATTCATTTTCATCCAAACCCAAGAGGCGATTAAAGTAATTTATATGAGGAATGGTTGCTTCGCCGACGCCAACGGTTCCTATGGCCTCTGATTCGATGAGACGAATATTAATGTCATCATCATTGATTAAACGCGACAGACCTGCGGCCACCATCCAACCGGCTGTGCCGCCACCGACGATTATAATATTTTTGATTTTGGTGTCTGACATTAAATTGCGGCTCCGTAATGCCGTAGGAACTCTTCATGTGTCGGCATTTTTTGGGCGGTGTTCGTCATGGCTGTACGCATTGAATGTAAGCTGTGATTGACTTGCTGTGCGGGCAGGGAGGCGACGATGGGGTCGACGGCTTTTGGCAGAATATTTTGACCTACACAGACGGCGACCCAGCTGGGTTTGGAAAATAACTCATCATCATATCTGAAAACCCGACCGGCTTCTTGGAATAGGTCCATTTTGCGTTTCAGCGTGTCAGGGATATCCATATTACGACAGTAATTCCAAAACGGGCTATCGTCCCGTTCTGTTGCAACATAATGCAAGATGATAAAGTCACGAACTTGGTCGAATTCTTTTTGCATTTGGATGTTGTATTCGTTTCTTACGACCGTCGACACTTCTGCTGTTGGGAAGAGAGAGATGAAGCGGCTTATTCCCATTTGGATGAGATATAGGGATGTTGATTCCAGTGGTTCCAGGAAGCCCGCGGATAGGCCTATTGAGATACAGTTTTTCGTCCAAAAACTCTCGCGACACCCTGTTTTGAATTTAATTTTGCGGGGGTCGCCCATTGGCACACTGTCGAGTCCGTCCAAGAGGATATCTCTTGCTTCAGTGTCGTCCATATATTGACTGGAATAAATGTGACCGTTCCCCGTACGGTGCTGGGTCGGAATGCGCCACTGCCAGCCTGCAGTTTTCGCTGTCGCTTTGGTGTAAGGCAGCAAGGGGCCGACTCTCTCGGTTGCTACGGTCTGCGCGGTATCGCAAGGTAACCAATGACTCCAATCTCGGAAAGATACGCCGAGTGTTTTCTCTGAGAGAAGGGCTCTAAAGCCTGTACAATCGAAGAAGAAGTCCCCGTCGATTCTTTGCCCGCCCTCCAGTGTAACTGCCGAAATATCGCCTGTTTCAGCGTTCTGATGAACCGTTTCAACTAACCCTTCAACACGATTTACGTCTCTCTTCTCGGCATAGTCTCTCAGGTATTTCGCGTAGAGCGTTGCATCAATATGATAAGCATAGCGCAGATGTGAGAGGACTGATTTTGGATTTGGGCTCGGGAGGGTGAATTTGTTCCGTTCTCCCGCGACAGCACAAATACTATAGTCTTGAAGTTCTGCTGTTTCGCCACTCGCTTTTGAATGTAACCAATATTGATGGAAGTCGATGCCTTGCATGTCGACACCGTGCTGTCCGAAGGGGTGGAGATAAGATTGTCCTTTTTTACCCCAGTCGATGAACTCGATCCCGAGTTTAAACGTGCCTTTCGTGGCCTTTAAAAACTCAGCTTCATTTATTCCGAGCATGGCATTGAAATTAATCATATCCGGAATGGTGGCTTCACCGACACCAACGGTACCGATTTTATCTGACTCGATCAGGGTCAGCTTCGCAGAGCCTTTGGGCAACAAGCTAGAAAGCGCGGCAGCCGTCATCCATCCGGCCGAGCCACCCCCGACGATTACGATATTTTTTAATGTTGTTTGCTGTTGTTCAGCCATGTTTATCTTTCAGATATTTCAGCAAGCCCGACATATAAACCGGATGCGGCGGCATTTTTTTGGCCATCATATTGACCGCTGTTTTCATTTGTAAAAGCCGTTGTTTGAGTTGGTCGCCCGGAATGTGGTCGGCCAGCGGGTCGTATCTTTCCGGGCATCGGCCCATTCCAAAATGCTGCATCGCCCAGTCTTGAGTGGAAAACGGTTCATAGTCATACTGAACATGGACGCCGCGACTGTTGAATTGCAGGATTTTGTCTCGCAATTTATCAGGAGTCGGGACCTTGATAGCGGCCTGCCAATATGGTGTTTCAGCGTTTTTAGTTGAGGTGAAAAACGCTCTCGAGAATAGGTCTGCATGCTCATAATCTGACTGAAATCTACGATTATATTCGCGGCTTTCGATTTTCATGTCAGTTGTTACAGGTATCAGTTCCGCCAGACGGTCTATGTCCTTTTGCAAGAGCAGGATTGGTGCAGGTGATAAAGGCTCAACAATGGCGGCGCCGTGCCCCAACGTTAAACAATTTCCGACCCATGGGGTCTCGACTCGGCCCAGTTCTGCTGTGTCCGGAGACGTTGACGCTGCGCCATGAGCTTCCATAGCCTCGTCTTCTGACTCCGGGTCAAAGACTGTTAACCGGTGGAGGCCGTTCTGCAGTGGAGTTTCAGCTTGCCACCCATATTCCGTGCCGGACAACACGCGGCAAACCCCTTGCAATGGTTTCGTTTCATCAAATGAACCAATTGCCTTCACTGTTCTGCCCGAAGATTGAAATTGAGCGTCAGCTATTTTGAGTTCTGAAGCAGCTCCCAAAGCATCAATTATGAAATCTGCTTTGATTTTTTCGCCATTAGACAAGCTAATGCTGTGAATTTCATTTTCACTCTGTTCAATCGTACCAATGTCAGCTTTGATCCAGTTAATCGTCGTTTTAACGAGGTGCGAGGTAACGAATTTGCACCAGACGCCGGGCAAGAAATGATACCCATATTCTACATCTGCGAGCGGAATATTTTTACCTTCCGGCGGGTGCGCAAACACGCCTTTCTCGGAGGCTTGAACCGCCATAATGTAGGGCTCGATTTCAGACAAATCCGGGTCGCTTTGCTTCAAACGGGTAAGGTAGTGGTGAAAGTCAACGCCATTAAATAGAGGGAGTGGTCGGTGGAAACTTTGTGTCCAATCTCGGCGGTCTGGCCCCCAGTGTTTATACCGTGTTCCAAGGGAGAAGCTGGTATTTGTTTGCTGTAATACGTCGGGTTCCGATATGTTCAGCCCCAAAAGGAATTCATAAATCGCAGGCGTTGTCGTTGTGCCATAAAAAATGTCGGTTTTGCTGGGCGTAGACGCCTCTATATATGTCAGCTCAACCTCATGCGGCAAAACCTGAACAAGCTTAGCCGCGCAAAGAAGGCCGGCGAGCCCATTTCCAAAAATGGCGATTGTTTTGACAGGTGTCTGGGTCATTAACGCGAAATACCTGCCATGGCGCTGCCAATGTAATTCGTTAAAAATACATCGTGATCAGGCGTGTTACCAACGGCCGTGAAGCTATCCCGTTTAATGGCGTCAGTTTTGGCTTTCAAATCTGACATCGTCATATGGTCAGCTCGAATATCATAGGTACTTGGCATCAAATTCTGCCCGGCCATAACCGCGACCCAACTTGGCGGTAAAAAGACGCCTTGTTCATAACGCAAGAGATAGCCCCGCGATGTCCAAGCTTCGATCTTTTCCTGAAGGCTCTCAGGTAGGGTCATATGCCTGAAATAGCGCCACATCTCTGTATCATCGCGTTGAGTGGCTACATAGTGCAAGAGCAAGAAATCTCTCACACGGTCAAAATTCAAATCCATCCGACGATTATATTCGTCCGCATCAGACGTTTGAAAGCTCGAATCCGGGAACAGTTCGATCAGCGCAGTGATACCTTCTTGGATGAGGTGAATAGAGGTCGATTCCAACGGTTCAAGGAAACCTCCTGAAAGTCCAATCGCCACAACATTCTTGTTCCAAAGCTTTCGGCGTTTGCCGGTTTTAAAATAAAGTTGTTTGGGGTCGGTCAGGGCGGGACCTTCCAAGGTGCTCATAAGTTGATGGACGGCCTCGTCATCGGAGATATATTTATTCCAGTAGACATAACCATTACCGGTCCTGTGTTGGAGGGGGATGCGCCATTGCCATCCGGCATCTCTTGCCGTCGCGCGTGTGTAAGGCAGGCTCCGCCCGACGGACTCACATTGCACGGCGACTGCGCGGTTGCAGGGAAGCCACTGGCTCCAGTCATCATATCCGGTTTCGAGCAATTGCTCGATAAGGACACCTCGAAAACCTGAACAGTCAATGAAAAGGTCAGCCGCAATGACTGTTCCGTCCTCAAGTTCAATCGTTTCCACCAATCCGGATTCTGCATTTTGTGTGGCGTTTACGGCTTTGCCTTCTGTTCGAATAACGCCGCGTTGTTCCGAATAGCGTCGTAACAGCTTCGCATAGAGGCCGGAGTCAAATTGATAAGCGTAGCCGAAATTTGATCCGATTTGTAAACTGTCAGGACCCGGCAATTGAAACTTACCTGATTCTGCCGCGAGAATCGGATAGGAGTAATCATCTAATCTGGACTTGTGTCCATTCTGCAACAGTCTCAACCAAAAATGATGAAAGTCGATCCCGTTTACGGGCTCGCCATAATCCCCAAACGGATGAATATAGCTGTCGCCAACCTTACCCCAGTCACAAAATTCAATACCCAATTTGAATGTGGCACGGGTCTCGCGCATGAACTCACGTTCGTCGATTCCAAGAGTTTTGTTGAAAAACCGAATATGGGGCAGGGTGGCTTCTCCAACACCAACCGTTCCGATACTATCGGACTCGATCAGCTGGATGCTTACATCTAAGCCGTTAAATTTATTGGCTAATCCGGCGGCGGTCATCCAGCCGCTTGTGCCTCCGCCTAATATGCAAATCCGCTTAATTGTCATAAAATCGTGTGACGTCTCATCTAAGTTTTGGCAGCCAAATCACATATAGTGGCGTGGCCAACCTTGTTCCCCTGATGCTCTTGCAGCATTTCTTTTTCAATACGCCAAGCCGTCACAGTCTAAAAGCCGGCCCCGTTTGACGATGATCTCATCTTATCCTTATTAATGAACTTCTATCCATAAATCGCGATTGACAGCGCTGTCAAACTCGGCTTAGGACGATATTAATAGGGCAGACAATAGCTCTTACACTACAATCACGGTCTTTTATCCGGCAGAGGGGAAATATAATGAAATCAGAATCCGTCACAGCTGTATCTAGAATGAGCAAGCTTGCGCTGCTCGGGACAACAGCGATCATCGCAGGCTTCGGCTTCGCTCCAATGGCATACGCACAAGACGTAGACGATACAGAAGTCGTGGAAGACGAGATTGTCATCACAGGTATTCGTCAGTCCTTGAAAGAGGCGCGGGATCTTAAACGTGATGCAGATACGGCCATTGACTCGATCACTGCGTCAGATGTTGGCTCACTTCCCGACTTGTCAGTCGCTGAAGCGCTGGCAAGGGTCCCCGGGGTCGTGGCTCAAAGATTTGACATTGGTAACAATAATGGAGGTGCCTTTCCATCCCCGGAAGGCGGAGGTAACCTTAT
>CAYZGF010000115.1:0-7473 GCA_964477595.1 uncultured Algimonas sp. | reverse complement strand
AAGATATTCGGTTGCGACGTGACGGGCAGGACGTGCTAGAAATTGAAGAGCTGCGCGCTGAATATATCTGGCCGGATATTAAGGACGGAAAACTGAAACGGCTACAGCTGAACGGGGCCTCCGGTCGATTGAACCTTGGCGAAGATTGGTTACCAACCGAAAGTTGGATCAAGGCGATACTGCCTCAAACAGATAGTGTGTCTGACAGTACAACAGGGACTTTTCCGGAAAGAGGCATAGGTCTTACCAATGGCACGCTTGTTTTAAATTCACCCTTGGGTGAGGCGAAATTATTCATTGATGCAGAGATTCCAACACCCAGCCATTTTAAGTCTGAAATCACGCTTGCGCCATCTGACTTATCCTATTCCGGATATGCGGCCCAGGGCGCTGGATTTGTCACGTTGGAAAAAACAAATGACGACATTCGGGTGACAGGGCAAACACAAACCAAGACGCTCTCAAATTCAAAACTATCCGTGACGGAAGCCCATTTGAACGTTGACGGCACAGTCAACCTCAATGACAGGGCATATGTTGGCAGTCTCTCTTTGGACGGAGAGAGCTTGTCGAGCGAACTATTTGCCTCCGGGTCTGCACGGTTGGGATGGGACGGGCGTGTCTCGGTTCAGGACGGTTTACAGGCCATTGGAACTTGGAGTGTGACGGCGAAAAACGCTCGTTCCCCTCGTCCGCAGCGCGCCGCAGATCTCGCAAATACGCTTTCTCTATTTCCGGCCTTGAGTGTCGTACCTGTGACGGAGCAGTATGCGCTCGAGATTCGAGAGACAGTTCTCAACTTCTTGCTGGGGTCCGATGTGGCAGGTCAAGGTGAGCTGATCTACGGACAGGATGGATTTACAATTAATCCGGTTGGCACACTCTCTATAGTTTCCGCGCAGAATAAATTGCGCCTGCAATCAAGGTCGGACCAGAATTTCTACCAATTCAATCGAGCGGATGAAATGATTTTGGCCCATATGGATGCGCAATTTGAAAAGCCTGTTGGTCTGACCCTTACACATATTCAACTCCAGGCAGGTTCAGATAATGGCGTAGAATTAGAGGGCATCCAAACCTTCTCGACAAATCTTTCAACGCAATCAAATTGGAGAACAAAAGACGGGACCGGACAGCCGGCTCGCCTAGGGCCGTTGAAATCGACATTAAATTACGATGCGACAGGCATGCCGCGACGCTTATCCGTCGACACCGCCTTAGATTACGATGGAGATTTGCCGGGCGGGTATGTGGAGGCGTTAAGACTCAAGGGCCGATTGGATGTCAGCTTATATGAGGGGCGACAAGTGTTGGATTTCACGCCGGGGCAAGACCGTCTCGTGACACTTAAGTCCTTAGAAACGCCTACGACCTGGCGGGGGGAAGATATCAGTTTCCAGCTGGAATCGACGAAAAAGCTATTCACCCGTTCATCAAAACAATCTGTCCTAACGGCCAAATTGAAAACCGCTGACTTTACCCTCACGCAAGAGGCGACGCTGGATCAAGCTGCGCAAAGATTGGACCTCCAATCTGCGGAAATGAAACTAAACGGAAACCTCTTCCCGGACGGAACACAGGATTGGACAGTTGAGTTCAGCGATACAGAATATAGGAGTGAAACCTTACCCGGTCCGGGCACGACCGCGGCTGCGGCAAAAGCGTTACTCACCGCTCGCTTAAGGCCGGAAGACTTACCGCAAATTACGCTCAAGACGCCTTCTGTAACCGCGGAGACACCGCTGGTCAGATTGGCCAATATTGGTGTGGCGCTGCAAGGCACAGCTGACGCTTATACCGTTGATCATGAGGGCGGCACGATTGTGATCATCGGCTCAGACTTTGCAGCGACAGCAAAAGCCGCAGGAATGGATCGCTTTCCGGCCAATGGAACCGTTCGCTTTGAGACTGGCGCCTATAGCGGACAAGCAAATCTACGCGTGGCGAAAGCCAATAATGCGGAAGCCTTAGTGAATTACACCTATCAGAATGGGAGCGGGACAGCGGATATTGAGGTCCCCTCCATTTTATTCGCGCCAAAAGGACTGCAACCCCAATCCTTAATCCCGGCCTTTCGCGGAAAAATCGCGCGGGTTGATGGCGAAGCGCGCGCAAAGTTAAATATTGCGTTTGCCGATGGTGAAGTGACGAGCTCAAATGGGACGGTGCAACTCATTGATATGGCCGTCGGTACGGCTCCCGGTCCCATCACAGGGCTGAACACGACATTGACATTCGCCTCGCTCTTCCCGCTGGAAACAGATGGACAACAACGGCTCACAATGGATAATTTCAACCCCGGGCTCCCGCTCGAGGACGGTGTGGTCATATTCAACCTTGTCCCGAAAGGCGTCGAGGTGTTGGCGGCGGATTGGCCGATTGGCAATGGCGCCTTTTCTCTTGATCCCTTTACTTGGGTCTATGCCGCAGACGAAAACCGGGTCGTCATGCGGATTAAAGACGTCGCCTTAAGTGATTTTCTCAATGATCTAGGGAATCAAAAAATTCAAGCGACGGGTAATGTGGTTGGAACCTTCCCAATAGTTGTGCGGGGTATCGAGGTCCTTGTGGAGAACGGAACCGTGTCTGTACCTGATGGCGGCTTGATCAAATATGATCCCGGTCCAAATGCACGGGTCTATACAGAAGCAGAAGCCTTAGCCGTTCTAAGAGAAGGACGATCAAATGAATATGCAGCCATAGCGCAGGATGCTTTGCGGGAATTTCGATATCGAGAGCTCAGCGCGTCAATAGATGGGCCGCTAAACGGAGATGTTGAGATCGGTCTGGTTTTTGACGGCTCAAATGCAAAAGTCTTAAACCGTCAACCCTTCCGTTTCGATGTGTCCGTCAAAGGCGAATTATTTAATATTGCGCGCAGCTTTAATTCCAACGCGCAAGTAAAGTCTGAAATTTTACGTCAGAACGGAAAACTGCCTGAAGGCACAGTTATTGGAAATTGATCACCCGGGCCCCGAACTGTTAGGCGCCGTCGATCCAATGACATCATCCGCAACAAAGGCATTGTCTTTTCGTTCCCCGCCAAAAGTCCCCATCGGACCATGACCCGGCACAAAGCGCATCTCATTTCCGAGCGGCCAGAGTTTTCCAGTGATCGAGTCTAAAAGCTGTTGATGATTTCCTTTCGGGAAATCTGTGCGGCCGATTGATCCTCGAAACAGAACATCGCCGACGAAAGCAATCTTCATGTCTGAATTATAGATGACAACATGACCGGGCGTATGGCCGGGCGTGTGCAACACATTGAATTTCACACCTGAAAGTTCCAACACGTCGCCGTCTTCGAGATAACGATCAGGTATAACCGTCCGGCCCATTCCGGGATGTCCATATTGCGACCATTGATCCGTGATTCCATCCATCCAGAATTGGTCATCCTTATGGGGGCCGATCACAGACACACCTAAAGCTTCGCGCAGCTCATCCGCCCCGCCCGCGTGATCCAGATGTCCATGCGTCAGCCACATTTCTTTCAATTTAATGCCGAGTTCGTCCAAGGTCTGCTTGAGCCGCTTTGCCTCTCCGCCCGGATCAATCAAAACGCCTTCTTTCGTATCGACATCATATAGAAGCGAGCAATTTTGTTGGAACGGAGTTACCGGGAGGAGTTTGAGATCAAGACGAGCCATAAACTCATCTGTGTCGGTTGGGCAAAGAGGTCAAGTTTAGCAGGCATATGACGGTCCCAAACTGTGACGCAGATTTCATGCAAATGTCACCGTCCTGTCACATGAAAATTGCAAAGAGAGGCATACACATTGTGTGTACCCTTACCCCCTCAGGGCTGTTTCTTTCCCGGGACAAGCCCTGAATACTGGGTCGCGCCGCAGAGACTTTCGTTTTCCCCTCGAACTTGTCCTGCCCCGCGGCCCTTCTTTTTGACCAAATTTAAAAGATGGACCTTTTGTCACCATTTGGACAAACTCCAGACAGGTTGGAGCTGGCAAAGGTGTTACATAAGGACCGTTGGCTGTCGTGGTAACCTCCCCCAACCCAGCACTGCAGTCGCAAGACGGCCCATAATGAAAGACCCGCATCGTTTATTGGTGCGGGTCTTTTTATGATTGGAACGAAGCGAATATCATTCCGACAGATGCGCCCTTATTATTTCGGCCACATTAATCTTTGCCCTTAATCGAGTCGCCAGTAGGTACATGCCCCCTAGCTTACGTTGAATGAAAACGGTTTCCGGCGGAGGGACATGCCAAAGCTCTCTCTTGGTTGCCAAGTCCAGACCTTCATCCCGCAGATCTTTAGCCAGGCTACTTTCGGCGAAATCGAAAGGTTCGTCCCTGCCCAGCGGTTCAATAGCCATAGCGATCATGTCCCGAATGATGCGGGCATATTTTTCCGGTAGATTTTCAGGGATAAGGCGCATCCGGACGATGTGAGAATAAATTGCATCCGTGTCTTGGGATAGAGTCGTCTCCATCAATTTGCGGTAAGCGGTGGACAAGACCTCCTCGATCTCTCGCGTGGCACCAAAATCCAAAAGAACAATCTGACCTGTCACGTCGTTATATTTGTAGTTGGCAAAGTTCGGGTCGGTTTGCATGAGCTTGAACGTGAAAAGTTCACGCAAAGTCAGTGACATTAATGTACGAACTATATGGTTACGCACCTCTTGCGAGGCGTCTATCATCGCTTCAATCGGCCGGCTTTCGATATAGGACATGGCCAGAATTTTATCCGTCGAGAAATCCTCATAAAAGTCGGGGACTTGGAAGTCTTCATCATCGGAGAGCAGCTCCGCAAAACGACAAAGATATGAGGCCTCTCGTACATAATCCGCTTCCTGGTGGAGCTGAATGCGGCCTTCTTCAATGATGGGCTTCACATCCATTGTTGTCGGGACAAGTCCGGATATTTTTAGCAATGACGCCACGTTTTTAACGTCGCTATCAATACTTTCACGAACGCCGGGATATTGAACTTTAATCGCCAAATCTTCACCGGTTGGTAGAATGGCCCTGTGAACTTGACCAATTGAGGCCGCTGCAATCGGGCGCGTTTGGAAATGTTCGAAACGCGTCAGCCAATCCGAACCCCACTCCGCTTTCAAGACGCGGTCCAACTGCGTGCGTGGCATATGTTGAGCACTTGCCCGGAGGCGCGCCAAAATATCGGCCAGCTCTTTGGGTAAAAAGTCACCACTATCCATTGAGATCATCTGACCCAATTTCATCGCGGCCCCACGCATATTTGAGAGCTGCCGGGTGAGCTTCATCGCATTAGAGGGTGTGAGAAATAAATCAGAGGCCTTTGGTCGTTTCCCGCTTGCGAGTTGCTTTGCACCAGTCAGCGCCGCATTCCCTGCGATCCCCGCAGCCATACCACCCAAACCGAGCAAGCGGGTGGCACGGCGAGACGGTACCGCACGGCCATCATCCTTATCATTGGTCTCACTCATAAATTTTCGTGTCGCAACTTCAAAACCAAGCTCGAGATGAACCCGGTAAGTCTCCTACGTATGATCAGGCCTTTAAGGTGTAAATGCGACGAGCCGGAGACCGCTTTTCGATTTATCCTGCCAACATCGCTTTCACGGCGGCGACCCAATTGCCGCGCGCGACGGTTTCTTGTGCCGGGCGGGAGGATTTCCACTCCTCATTGGACTCAATTGCGGCAGCAGCTTTCGCGCCTTCATAAAGGTCTTTCAGCGTCACCTGACCCGCCTCCATTTCATCGCTACCCATCAGGACTGCGATTTGCGCATTGCGGCGATCCGCATATTTCATCTGCTTGGTGACATTGCCCGAACCGACAAAAACCTCGGCGCGAATCCCTTCCGCGTGTAATTCTCCTGCCAGCTTGAAATACTCGCCCATCAGAGATCGATCAAAAGCACAAATCACGACAGGTGGTTTTACGTCGGCTTCAAGCGCGTCCATCCGCTCCAGCGCCGTCAGGAAACGTGACACGCCAAAACTAAACCCGGTGGCCGGAACGGCCTGTCCACGGAACCGCGAGACGAGATCATCATAGCGGCCACCCCCGCCGACAGACCCAATCCGCACGGGGCGGCCTTTGCGGTCTTTAATTTCGGTCAGGAGTTCTGCCTCGAACACAGGTCCGGTATAATATCCAAGCCCGCGCACGATAGACGTATCATAAGCGACGCGGTCATTGCCAAATCCAACCGCGTTTAAGATGCTATCAATCTGAACTAGCTCATCCACGCCGGAGCGGCCCCGTTCGGATTGGCCGACCAGTTTTTCCAGTGTTTGAATGGTTTCGCCGCGATTATCCGCAGACGCCGTCGTAAATCCGAGGACGGCTTTGATCCCGTCTGCGCCTAATTTGGCGCCTTCCGTATAATCGCCGCTTTCATCTTCACGGCCTTCGCCGAGCAACGCTTCCACCCCTTCCGCGCCAAGGCGGTCGAGTTTATCAATCGCGCGCAGAACTTGCAGGCGCTGCTCCGCGCCCGCATCCGTATTCGGCACACCGGAGCTTTCCAAAATACCGTCGAGGAGTTTGCGGTTATTCACGCGGATTGCATATTGTCCGTCTTTCAATCCTGCAGCGCGCATCACATCCGCCGCGAGCATAATCATTTCAGCATCCGCGGCGGCACCAGCCGCTCCAACACTATCCGCGTCGCATTGTGTAAATTCCCGAAAACGCCCCGGCCCCGGCTTCTCGTTCCGGAACACACTGCCCGCTTGATAGCGGCGATAGGGTTTGGCGAGACCGTCATAATTCTCGGCCACAAAACGCGCGAGGGGCGCCGTTAAATCATAGCGCAGGCTCATCCACTGCTCGTCATCATCCTGCAGCGCAAACACGCCTGTATTGGGACGGTCTTCATCCGGCAGAAACTTGCCCAGCGCATCGGCAAATTCGAAAGCCGGCGTTTGCAACGGCTCGAACCCGTGCAGGTCATAAACAGAGAATGCCGCCTGGATCAGGCGCGCCTCTGCGCGCAAGACATCAGAGGACCGATCTTCAAATCCGCGCGGACGGCGGGCTTTAGGACGAAAAGGCTTATTTTTCTTCTTGGACATAGGCGGCGCTCTCCCATAATCTTAGGTTTGCGGCAAGTCGGTTTGATAGCCAGACGCCCCTGAAAATTATGAAAGTGAAACTGATGAAAATTTATAGCTCTGCCTGTCTGACCTCACTTTTGGTCTTGGCGATGTCCTCAGTGGCTCAAGCTAAAATGAGCGTTAATAAAGCGCAGGAATGCCAAGCGGTTTTGGACTTCACGATTGAGCGCGTCGAGTCCGTCGCAAAATATGACGCGGCTAAAGTCAAAACGGTCACAAAAGGCCTTCGGGCCTATGAAGCTTTCTTACAGTCTGAACATGTGGAGCCGGGTCTTTTGGAATTTACGGGCGGGGATAAAAAAGCCGCCGCTGAATATCAAAAACAGATTGATGCTTACAAAGCGCAGCTCGTGACGGGATTGAAAGCCAAACACCCGCAAGAGCGGATATTCACAGACCAAGC
>CAYZGF010000114.1:0-7658 GCA_964477595.1 uncultured Algimonas sp. | reverse complement strand
TATTTGGAATTTTTCCGGATCTCTCCGTTTTAGGACGCCAAATGATTTTGGCGACCATCTGTTTGCCTGCTGTCATATTACTGCGCCGCGGTCTTGCGATGCGGTTGAGCGACCGTGAAGATTGGGGCTGATAATATGCCCTCAATGTCCAGCCAAAACCAAACGGATAAAAACCTCGTTACCCGCCGCACGGCTATTCTAGGTGCATGCGGCCTTGGTGTCTTTGGAGTCTTGGGCGCGAGGCTTTATCAGTTGCAGGTTTTGCAAGCTGAAAATTACCGAACTCTGTCAGATAATAACCGCTTTAACTTCAACATGCTCTTGCCGGAACGCGGTGAAATTCGGGATCGTTTTGGTATTCCGCTGGCGCGTAACCGCCAAAATTTCCGGCTGGTTATGATCCCTGAACGGACAGCGGAGATTGAAAAGACGCTCGACCGCGTTTCCAGCATTAGCCCGATTTCCGAACGTCAGCGCGAACGTATTCAAAAAGATATTCGTCAGAACCCTAAATTTGTACCAATTCTGGTCAAAGATAATGTGGATTGGGAAACCTTTAGTGCCGTAAATATGCGACTTCATGCGCTACCCGGTATCGTTTCAGAAGCAGGGCAAGGGCGGGCTTATCCCAAAAACGGCGTCTTCTCTCATGTGTTAGGATATATTGGACGGGCCGGGCAGCGGGATATTGAGGCAGATGAAGACCCGCTTCTGAAGCAGCCGACCTTCCGCATTGGCAAGACGGGTGTTGAGGCCGCGCAAGAAAAAACACTTCGTGGCAGTTCGGGAAAACTAAAGGTCGAAGTCAATGCGCGCGGCCGGATCGTGCGGGAATGGCCGGATCCCGAAACACGTGCGACACCCGGTAAGGATGTTTGGCTGACTTTGGATGCAGAGCTTCAGGAGTTTGCAGCCAAGCAATTTGCGACCGAGGATGAAGGCGATGACAGTGGCGGCGTTTGTTTGATCGACGTTATTACGGGTGAACTTCGTACATTACTGTCCATGCCGACTTTTGACTCAAACCTATTCGTGTCCGGTTTGACCCAGTCCGATATGGACCGGATGAATAATGATCCGAAACGACCACAATATAATAAGGCCATCGCGGGTGGTTATCCGCCTGCGTCGACCTTCAAAATGGTCGTTATGTTGGCGGCTTTGGAATCAGGCCTAATTGATCCGAATAAGGCCGTTTACTGTTCCGGGAAAATGCGGTTGGGCAATCGTAATTTCCATTGCTGGAAGCGCCAAGGCCACGGCAAAATGGATATGCGTGATGCGCTTAAGCATAGTTGTGACACTTACTTCTACGACATCTCGCAAGTCATTGGGATAGACTCCATTGCGGATGTCGCGCGCCGATTGGGCTTGGGCGAAACCTATGATATTTCGATCGGCGGTTCGATATCCGGGATTGTTCCCACGGATGAATGGAAGCGTGATCGATTGGGGACAGGCTGGCGCATGGGCGACACACTCAACGCCTCTATTGGGCAAGGCTTTGTTCTCGCGACCCCGCTACAGCTCGCGACGATGACCGCCCGGATTGCGAATACGCTGAACGCGGTCGTTCCGAATTTGGTGATCGGGCAGACACTCCCGGCTTTTGAACCCCTCGACTTTGACCCGGCTCACCTCGCTTATGTCAGGGACGCAATGTGGTCTGTAACCTCGGAGCAGGGAGGAACGGCTTATCGTCCTAATCCCTTTGGAACGGATGGTGTTTTCGCGGGGATAGAGATGGCTGGGAAAACCGGTACGGGCCAGGTGCGCGGTATCAGCAGCGCCGAGCGGGCCACGGGTATTCGTAAGAATGAGAAGCTACCTTGGAAACTCCGCGATCACTCTATCTTCGTTGGATTTGCGCCTTATGACCGCCCGCGCTTTGCCATTGGCACCATTGTCGAACATGGTGGGTCAGGGGCAAAACGCGCGGCGGACATAAGTCGGGCTGTTCTTGGCGAAGCTCTGCGGCGTGACGGATTAGGTCGAACAGCAGCAACTGATACCGGGGCGTTCGAATAATGGTGTCGCGAGGCGGCAGTTTTCGCGGCACAGTGCCGGCCTCTGGCGGGTCCATAGCTTCGAAATTGCTGGAGATTAACTGGTTGCTCCCGACGCTGGTGGCTGTTGTGGGGATTGTCGGCGTCACTATGATTTATGCCGCGACGGATGGTGTCTGGCGTTACGGTGCCTTTCAGCATTTCGTCAGGATTGGATTTGGCGGATTGGTCATGCTGGCCGTCGCCTTAATTGATATCCGTTTTTGGTATCGCTTGGCTTACCCCGCCTATATCGTCGGGCTGGTTCTTCTAATCGGTGTTGAATTTGTGGGTGTTGAGGTCAATGGCTCGGTACGTTGGCTCGATCTTGGATTTATGCGCTTACAACCGTCTGAGGTCATGAAACCGGCAATCGTCTTGGCCCTTGCCAGATATTACCATGATATTCCGTCCTATAGGGTAAGCCATATAATTGGTCTGCTCGGCGCTCTTATCCTACTGGCTCTGCCATCAGTGCTCATTTTACGTCAGCCCGACTTAGGAACGACTCTTTTGCTCGCGACCACGGGCGTCGTAATTATATTTCTGGCGGGGATTTCATGGCGGGTAATTGGGTTTGCGAGTCTCTTCGCAGTTGTCGCGATTCCTCTCTTTTTCAAATTTGGGCTTAAACCCTATCAACAAGAACGGGTTCTTACCTTTTTAGATCCGTCCAGAGATCCGGCGGGGGCCAGCTATCATATCACCCAGTCTAAAATCGCTTTGGGAAGTGGCGGTTTGAATGGCAAAGGTTTCATGCGCGGTACCCAAAGGCAGGGTGAATATGTCCCCGAAAACCGAACTGATTTCATTTTCACCGTCATCGGAGAAGAATTTGGTCTGATCGGCGGATTGCTGACCATGGGACTTTATATGGCCGTGATCGGAGTGTGCATTTGGTTGTCGCTCAAATGCAAAGAAATGTTTTCCAAGCTCTTGATCTTAGGCCTGACGACGACTTTCACGCTCTACATCTTCATTAACCTAGGCATGGTGATGGGTTTAGCGCCTGTTGTCGGAGTTCCACTCCCACTGATTTCCTATGGGGGGACTGTTATTTTGGCGGTCATGGGCGGATTCGGATTAATCCTCTCAGCGCACCTATATCGCGGTGTCGAGCTTCCTCGGTCTGGTTAAAGCTTGATCGAGAACGGAGCGGCTATCTCTGAGGGCTTGAATGAAACCTGTCATTAATGCCGGGATTTTTTCTGGCGGGGCATTGCGAAGATCTCTGCAAATATGTGTCACCCTTGCTAATCCGATGGATGCGCTTGCGCCTTTAATGGCGTGAACGGCTCGTCTGAATTCCGATAATTGCGGTCCGTCACCCTCAATAGCATCCGGGAGCACCGCTTTGATCGTTCCGCATTTAAATTGGACGGATGCCCAGAACCGGGATTGAATTTCGCGTAGCCTGTCGGGGTCCCCGAAAGCGGTCAGCATAGAAATTGTTTCCGCGTCGAGGAGTGGCACGTTTTGGGAGAGGTCACCTTTTGCAGGCTCCACAGGCGAAGTTGCGCCGCGGGATTTATAATGGTGAAAAGCTGTCTCTAAATCTCCCCGTCGCAAAGGTTTAGCCAAGACAGCGTCAAAGCCTGCAGCTGAATAACGCTTGCGATCTTCAATATCGCAATAGGCGGTCAGCGCGAAAATAGGGGTCTCCCGATTTTGAAGGGTTTTCTGCCGAATATTTTCCAAGGCTGCGAGACCATCCATAACCGGCATTAAAATGTCCAAAATGATGAGATCAAATTTATTCGCTTTAGCCAAATTGAGCGCATGCAGACCGTGCTCGGCCGTGACGACATGATGGCCTGCACGTTCCAGAATTGTGCGCGCGATCAAGCAGTTGGCATCATTGTCGTCAGCCACCAGAATTTGCATATCGGAAAGCGCTTTTATGAGGGTCATAAGCGCTTTTCAAATATACAACCTAAAATATGGTTATGATGTGAGTCTTAGATTGTCTCTGGCTTGACCCCATTCCCACAGACGTTATGCCCACGGGTGAGGGGGACGAAGAGCCCCAAAATGTCTGTAAGGGGATATTCTAATGGCAAGCATTCCTGTCGAACGCGGAACCGCTCAATGGTCGTCGCGCTTTGCTTTCATCATGGCTGCAGTGGGCAGCTCTGTCGGATTGGGCAACCTTTGGCGTTTTTCGGCTGAGTTGGGCACAAATGGCGGCGCAGCCTTTCTGATCATCTATCTGGCTTGTATTGTCTTTGTTGGCATTCCTGTTTTGATGAGTGAATATATTATTGGCCGTGCGGGTAACGCGTCTTCCGCGGTGCGGTCTAATGATGATCTGGCAGAACGCTCAGGCGTTTCCAAAGTCTGGAGTAGCGGCGCCTGGTTCGGGATGATCGCGTCCTTCTTGATCGTCAGCTTTTACTGCGTCGTCGCGGCTTGGGTTTTGTCTTACATCCCAAAATTCTTGTTCGGCACATTTGCAGGCATGCCAGCGGACGAAATTGCACAACAATTCGGAATAATGACAGATAATCCGAATACGCAGGTCTTACCTTACTTTTTGTTTTTCGGATTAGTTACGGCTTGGTTGGTTGCGCGTGGTGTTAATAAAGGGATTGAGCTTGCAGCACGTTTGCTGATGCCGATTTTCTTTTTGCTCCTGATTGGTCTCGCCGCTTATTCGATCATTTCCTCAATGAATAGCGGTGGTACGGCAGATGCCTTTGCCTTCATGTTTACCCCTGATTTCAGCAAAATTGATGGCAGGGTCGCACAGAGCGCTTTAGGACAGGCCTGTTTTTCCATCGGTATCGGTAATGCGATTATGATCACTTATGGCTCTTACCTCCCGCGTGACGTCTCTATTCCGAAGTCCGCCGTAACCGTCTCATTGGTGGACACCTGTGTGGCGATTATCGCCGGCCTCGCCATTTTCCCTGTCGTTTTCGCGAATGATCTTGATTTCGAAGCAGGCGCCGGCATTTTCTTCACAACACTTCCCACAGCGATGTCGAATGCGCCTGGCGGAATGATTGTTGGGACCGCTTTCTTCTTCTTGGCATTCTTTGCGGCTGTCACCTCATCCGTGTCCTTGCTTGAGCCGTCCGTGGCTTGGCTTGCGGAAAAGATGAATATTGCGAAAGCGAAAGCGGCTTGGATTACCGGTGCAGCGATTATGGCTCTTGGTTTGTTCTCAGTCTACAGTCTTGAGTTTATGGATTTCTTAGACGGTGGTTTGGCTGGACCAATCTTAGCTCCACTCTCTGCTCTCTTGATTGTTTTATTTACGGGTTGGCGTTTGAACAAAGCCATTTTGGCAGAGGAGCTCTCAGGACCTGGTGAGTCTCTCGGCAAATTCATTCTGTTCTTCGTGCGCTTTATCGCGCCATTATTCATGGCGATCGTGCTTGTATTCGGCACTTGGGACCGCTGGATTGCACCACTATTCGCAGGTTAGGCGGGTAATAAGCCACCTAACTGCGATGTGACCAATTCGTAACGTGTTGAAAGGGTGGCATTCAGCTTTAGTTTAACTTGTCTGATCTAGGAATATTGCATTCCGGAACAGTCTTGCCTTCACGGGCGCTTGGGGCTGAAAATTTGTTGGGGTTTATGAATTCACATCTTCGCATATTCGCTATGACAGCCGCTGCTATATTTGCGACGGGCTGTGCGACTGTTGATATGACGGAGATGGCCGTTCCTGTCGCCGCAAAAGCCGAAGCCCCGGCAGAGAAGAACATCGTATTGCGCGCAGCGAGCAAACTTTATGCCGCATTTCGCACAAAAGGTTTCGTTGCGAAAACCTCCCGCAAGAAAATGCAATCTGCGGCGTCTATCTTATTGAACGGACTTGAAGAGCGCGAGCTGACAACCGAGGTCAATTACGCCGCACGGGAGTTGCCGCGTGCTATTGTCATCGAAGATATTGCCTATGCGACGCAACATATCCGCCGGACCACGAATGCTGCGGAAATCTATTTCGAAATGTCCGAAGGCAAAAACAAGCTGCGTGATGAATTAGGGAGCTTGGAACAAGCGCTCGTCTCATCCCGTGAAGCTGCCACTACATTCGAAAAACTTGTCGGGACAGATAGTTTGGAGCTTCGTGTTTTAAACACGGAAGTCGACCGTTTGAAATCCGTCACGGATAAGTTTGGCAAACGCGTGAGAGAGCGCGCTGCTGCTGAGATGGCGGCACGCCGCAAGGAAAACTCCTAACCCCAAAGGGCTTTCACAGGCGGGTGAACTGTTGCGCCTTCATATTTCAGACCATACACCACTTCCTCCGCGAGTAAGAGCGCACCATCCAAATCAATAATATCGCATAAGCTTTCGAGGGTCATCATAGGCGCCATCGCGAGTGAGCTACCCACCATGCATCCCGCCATGACGGTAAAGCCCATCGCCTTTGCGCGCAGAATTAAGTCCCGCGCCGCGAGCGGGCCACCGCATTTATCCAATTTCACATTCACGGCCCGGTAGCCGAGTTGCCAAAGGCGCTCTAAATCCTCAATGGAATGCAGGCCTTCATCTGCGCATATGATCAAGTCGGTTTCAGGAAAGCTCTCCGTGTGACCGGCGGGTAAGGGTTGTTCAATCAATGCGATGTTCAATCCGGAGAGCGTGTCCAAAAATGAAGGCAAAGTGTCCGCGTTAAGAGCCTCATTTGCATCTATAATCAGCTGCGCATCCGGTCTGGCTTTGGCCACGGCGAGGACCTGGTCCAGCCCCGTTTCCCCAATCTTAATTTTCAGCCACGGATATATTTGCGCCTCAGCAGCCGCCGCGGCCATGCTTTCAACTGATCCCCAAGACAGCGTAAAAGCCGTTTGGCGTGGAGTCGGTTCAGCCACACCTAAAAGGCCGGCAGCAGAAACACCCGAAGCTTTGGCCTGATAATCGAGCCAAGCGGACTCAAGTGCATTTCTGGCAGCGCTCTTTTTCTGCAGAGATTTAAGCGCTGTCTCGATCTGACCTGATTCAATCTCCGTTCTGACCTCTTCCAAATCAGCCGTCACGCTGTCAGGCGTCTGATTATATCGCGGATAGGGACGGCATTCGCCCCGGCCAATATGCATACCGTCGGATAGCTCGACCTGAATCACTTGAACGGCCGTGACTGAACTTCGCGAAATTCTGAAGGCCGTGCGTGTTGGAAAGCTATGCGTTTTGATTTGGAGCGTGAATTTCATATCATTTGATTTAGTATAGTGGCCTTACGGCAACGATAAGGGATTGACCCGAACGACGTGGCTTTGCACCTTACGCATTATGTTGGCAATTGCAGCAGATTATGAACTTGAAATGCGGGGCGAAACGCTCGTCGTGCATCCGAGTGGCTATTGGACCGTCGAACAGGCGGGCAATCTGGATGGTCGGCTTGCAAGTGATGTGGCGGCTCTGACCTATCGCCATGTTGATTATGACATGCAGGGGCTTCAGGATTTGGATACGGCAGGCGCCTATTTGCTCGCCCGCGCGATTAGATATGGCGTAGTGCCAGCGGAAAGCTGGGACGTGGTCTCAACATCCCCCGGTCATAAAACTCTGATGAGCGCAGCGACGTCCGCGGTATTGGGGCGTGAGCCAGAGCGGCGTCGTCAATGGTATGATGCTTTTGCAAGAGTGGGGATGGCC
>CAYZGF010000113.1:0-7666 GCA_964477595.1 uncultured Algimonas sp. | reverse complement strand
CTTATTAGGTCACGACTACCTAGCTAGGCCGTCAGCGGAAAAAGGCGTCGTCGCGAGGGACCTTCCGGTCCGACAAACTGGCTGGTCTTAATTTTGGGACGGCTCGAAAACCTATTGCACCTTTTCCAGTTCCACTGGAGCCTGAACCCACCCTCGCGAACATCCCACTTAAAACCGAAACGAAAGAGATAAACGAAACGAGATAAACACACTTAACCAACACAAACCGTCATCCTAGGCCTTGAGCCTAGGATCTCTAATCCGAATTCGGGTTTGTACTAATGATCCTCGGTTCGTTGTTTGGTCCAACAAACAACATAGAAGCGAACCCGGAAGGTCGAGAGAAAAGCTATCTTACTGGCGTGATTTACAATCCGATACTGCGGTAATGCAGGGCAATATCGTTGATGGCCGTGTAGAACGCCGCTGTGCGGAGGTCTTCCAATTCCGGCTTATCTTTGAGGGTGTCCCTGATATTCCGATAGGCCAGTCGCATCGTATCGTCGAGACCCGCACGGACGAGATCAAGCTCGGCTGCGCCGTCCAAAAATTCCTTTTTAAAGCTGCGCGTAAATTTCATGCCCTGTTTTTCCAAAGCCTCAATCAGCGCGTTGCTGCGCGCTTCTTCATAGCGGCGCTGCAAACGCCCAAACCTGATTTGGTTGATATTTTTGACCCATTCGAAATAGGAGACGGTCACGCCGCCCGCATTGGCAAACATATCAGGAATGATCGTCACCCCACGGTCCCGCAGAATTTTGTCAGCTTTGGCCGTGACCGGACCATTCGCGGCCTCAATGATGAGCTTGGTTTGAATACTATTGGCGTTACCGACATTAATGACGGATTCGAGCGCCGCTGGTATCAAGATATCGCATTTATCGGTCAGGGCATCTTTGTCATCGCTGACCTCGCCGCCATCAAACTCTTTGAGCGGCGCGCCTGAGGCCATATGTTCTTTCAAGGCCTTAATATCGAGACCGTCGCCATTTCGGATCACACCATCGCGTTCAATGACGGTAATGATTTTGGCCTTATCTTCCGTCGAAAGGAACAGCGCGGCGTGATAGCCCACATTCCCCAGACCCTGAACAACGATCTTTTTACCCTTCAGATCACCGCGCATTTTAGCGGCTTTGACGTCGTCGCTGTGGCGGAAGAACTCGCGCAAGGCATATTGAACGCCGCGGCCTGTCGCTTCGACGCGGCCTTCAATACCGCCCAGATGAACGGGCTTCCCCGTGACACAAGCAATCGCGTCAATATTTTCATTATGCAGACGGCGATATTCATCCGCCATCCAAGCCATTTCCCGTTCGCCCGTTCCCATATCAGGCGCCGGAACATTCAGCGATGGATGGATCAAATCCCGACGTGACAATTCAAATGTGAAGCGGCGTGTGATACGCTCCAGCTCTTCCTCATTCCAGTCTTTTGGATTGATGCACAAACCGCCTTTGGAGCCGCCGAAAGGCACATCCACCAGTGCACATTTATAGGTCATCAGAGCTGCCAAGGCCTCAACCTCATCTTGGTTAACGCCGAGCGAGTAACGAATACCGCCTTTCACGGGCTCTTTATGCTCAGAGTGAACGGACCGGAATCCTGTGAAAGTGTGGACATCACCGCGTAATTTGACGCCGAACCGGACGATATAAGTCGCGTTACAGACCCGGATTTTCTCAATCAATCGGTCAGAAATATCCATATAGCTGGCCGCCCTATTGAACATAAGTTCAACGGATTCTCGGAAACCCAGCTCATTTGGGGACGCGTTGGACATGATATCACCTCTTTGGAAAATCCCGTGCGTAATTTCGCCTGCCTAGCGGGTCGCGCGCGCAAATGTAACCTCGATTTTGCTGAGTCCGAACAAAATTGTATCACTGTCTCAAGGCAAACTGGGTTTCAAACGCTTAACCCGGCTTTAGGTTTTGGCAACCATAAGAAGGGCCGAGTTAAAAAGAGCGTGAGCATGACCGAGCCGACACCGACAAATCCTTCGCCGACAGCGGTTCCTTGGACACCGGATATGATGGCGCCGCAAAATCCGCCAAATGCCCAGCCGCAGATCCAAGCTCAACCCTATCAAGCCCAACAGCCTCAGTCGGCTCCGATGCAAAGTCAGCCTCAGCAGCCTGCGCAACAGCTGCAACCACAGGCCATGGTGCAAGCCTATCCGGCTCCATCACAATACGCGGCACAGCCCGTCGCCCAACCGACACCACAACACATGCCACAAGCCGGGACGCCATCTCATACGCCGCAAGCATTTACGCCTCAAACGCAATACCAACCCGCACAGTTTGCGACGTCCCATCCACATCACCCACAAATGGCTTCACCTCAACAACCCTACCTTCAAACGGCGCAACCGCATCATGCTCAGCCGCAAACCACACAACATTTCACACAAGCGGGACCGCCGCCGCTTGCGCCGCATATGCGTGTTCCCGCAACTCTGCCGGACCAAACCCCGGCTATAGAGCCGGAGTCGAAAAGCTTGTTCGCGAAATTATTGAAACGGTCGCCAAAGCCAGTCGAAACACAGTCAGAGATCCCCGCGCCCGCCGCAAATTCCGGTTCTCTCTTCAACAAGAATTTTGCACTCGGCGCATTAACAGGACTGGTCATTGGAGCCTTTGTTCTGCCAATGGCGCTAAATATGTTTAGCTCCGAGGCGCCCGTTCAAGCCCAAGCGCAAGCCGGACCACCCGCAGGATTTGAGGCCATGCCGACCGCAGTGGAAGGCGAGACATTCATTGATGAAGCGATTGCGGCTGACGCGCCTTAGCCGGAAAGGTTTTTCCTCCTGATCCGTAAACTTTGGCCGCTTAACTATTCTTTCCGGCTTTACGGTCGCGGGCTTTCAGCAGGCGCAGGCGCAAGGCGTTGATTTTGATGAACCCGCCCGCATCAGCCTGATCATAGACATCATCTTCTTCAAAGGTGACATGCTCTTGGCTGTAGAGGGAATATGGGCTGTCGCGGCCAACAATATTGACGCTGCCTTTATAGAGTTTGAGGCGGACTGTTCCTGTGACCAGTTCTTGCGAATGGTCGATCGCGGCCTGTAACATTTCCCGTTCAGGGCTGTACCAATAGCCATTGTAGATCAGTTCAGCATAGCGCGGCATCAGCTCATCTTTCAGATGGGCCGCGCCCTTATCCATCGTGATTTGTTCAATGCCGCGATGGGCCATTAACAGGATCGTCCCGCCCGGCGTTTCATAGATACCGCGTGATTTCATGCCGACGAAACGGTTTTCCAAAAGGTCCAAACGGCCAATACCGTTTGCCCCGCCGAGCTCGTTGAGTTTTGTCAGGAGCGTTGCGGGTGACATCTCAACGCCGTCGATTGACACCGCGTCACCGCGTTCAAATCCGATTTCGATGATGGTGGCTTTATCAGGTGCAGCTTCCGGCGACACTGTCCGTTGATAGACATATTCCGGTGCATCCTCATTCGGATCTTCCAAGACTTTGCCCTCGGACGAGGTATGCAGAAGATTGGCATCGACAGAAAACGGCGCTTCGCCGCGCTTATCTTTCGCAATTTCGATATTGTGCATTTCGGCATATTCGATGAGCTTCTCACGGGAGTTGAGGTCCCATTCCCGCCAAGGTGCGATGACTTTAATGTCCGGGTCCAGCGCGTAATATCCCAACTCAAACCTGACCTGGTCATTCCCTTTTCCGGTCGCGCCGTGACAAACGGCATCAGCACCAACCTGATGGGCGATTTCGATCTGACGCTTGGAAATCAGAGGCCGTGCGATGGAGGTGCCCAGCAAATAGAGGCCTTCATAAACGGCATTGGCGCGAAACATGGGGAAGACGAAATCGCGAACAAATTCTTCGCGCAAATCATCAATGAAGATTTCTTTCACGCCCGCGGCTTCCGCTTTACGGCGGGCAGGTTCCAATTCCTCACCCTGACCCAGATCGGCCGTGAAGGTGACCACTTCGCAGCCTTTCTCCTCTTGCAACCATTTCAGGATAATTGATGTATCCAATCCGCCGGAATAGGCGAGGACGACTTTTTTAGGTTGGGCCATGATAGAACTCTTGTAATTTGACGCGCCCCCATAGCCTAAAGACGTTTACAAAAGCTACCCACAGCATTAGGCAAATTCACAATTCGTGAGGGGGGTGTCATGCCAACAAATAAGGCCGAGTTTCAGGCATTGATGAATGAATGGGGACAACAGCTTCTCACCTGGGCGCAAAGCCCAAGCTTCCTGGCGCAAGTCGGCGCGATTATCGCTGCCGTTATTATCGCGCCGCTGATTGCGCGCTTTATTCGCAAACGCGTTTTTCTTTTTCGGGATGAACCCGCAGAAGACGTTAAGCTTCTACCGGCGCGTAAAATCATCTTCACAGCAGGCAGTTTTCTTCGGGCCATTCTCTTGGTTCTGTTGCTCGCTCTGTTTGCGGCAGTTTTAAAAGCCGTTCCCTCTCTTGGACAAGACTGGCTTGTAAAGCTCGCTCAGTCTCTTGCCGCAGTCTTTTTAATATATCGCGCGATCAAGACTTTCATCTCGGACCCTCTTATTCGCAAAGTCTTGGTTTGGACATTGATCCCTCTCAGCCTGATTATATCGTTCGGGTATTTTGACGAATTGACCGCCTTTCTCGATGGGGCGGTTGTCTTCAAAATTGGAGAGGCCCCGATCTCTCTCATGAGCCTCATCAGGCTGGGAATTTTCGGATCTCTCTTCTTCTGGCTTGGCGGGATTTCGAACAAACGCGGTCAAGCAGCGATCCGGTCTCAGGAAAGTCTCGATGTCGGCGTTCGGGAGATCGTGGCGAAACTCTTCCAGATCATTCTGTTTGTTATCCTGACAATCTTGGTGATGGGCGCGGCCGATATCCCGCTTTCCGGTTTAGTGGTTGTTTTCTCTGCCGTTGCTTTGGGTATTGGTTTCGGGCTTCAACCTATTGCTGCCAATTTTGTATCGGGCCTCATTATTCTTTTTGATCGGTCCGTACGGGTTGGTGATTTTGTCGTTCTACCCGACGGTCAAGAAGGATTCGTGGAAGCGATCAATATGCGCAACACGGTTGTCGAAACCACGGATGGCAAAGACATCATGGTCCCGAATACAAAGTTCACAGAAGACGCCTATGAGAACTGGACCCATAAAGACCCGCGTCAACGGTATGAAGTCCACTTTACAGTCGCTTATAATACGGATCTGGACGCGCTGGAAGACCTCCTCATTCCGGAGTTCCTAAAACATCCAAGTGTGTTGAAAGAACCCGAAATGCCGGATTTAGAATTCCGTGAATTCGGAGATCATGGGGCAAAAATGGCGATTGAATTTTGGTGTTCAGGCATTGATGACGGTCCCAATAAATTCACCTCAGACCTGAATTTCATAGTTTGGCGAATTTTGCGCGATAATAAGATTGAAATTCCATACCCTCAACTCGTTATCCACAAGGGGTGAAGTTTTGAATATGATCCGCAATGTTGAATTAACGGACGCAGTAGCGATTGCGAATATTTATAACCACTATGTTTTAAACACCGCTGTGACGTTCGAAGAAACTGAGGTTGCGACGGCAGATATCAAATCGCGAATAAGTGAAGCCGTCCAACAATCCCTTCCCTACATTATTTACGCAGATGAGACGGGTGATGTGATTGGGTATGCCTATGCCAGCAAATGGAAAGGCCGATGCGCTTATCGCTATTCCGTCGAAGTCAGTGTCTATTTGCATCCAGACAAAACCGGCCATGGGGCCGGCACACGGCTATATGAAGAGCTATTGAAACAGATCTCGGAGCTTGGGTATCACGCGGCCATTGGCGGCATTTCTCTTCCCAATCCTGCCAGTATCGCCCTGCATGAAAAATTTGGCATGAAGAAAGTCGCCCATTTCAACGAAATTGGGTTCAAATTCGGCAAATGGGTCGATGTTGGATATTGGCAGGGCTTGCTTACAAGCCCTGCCGAAGATTCTTAACGCGGCGGCATTCTCGCGCCGGCATCGGTACGGATATATTCGGCATTGATATAGGCATGTTCGGCCATGAAAACGGCGACGTCACCAAATTCGCTGGGTTGGCCAAAACGGTTCGGAAATTGAACGTGAGCGCGGAGGCTTTCTTTTACTTCCGGTTTCATTTGCTCATAAATTGGCGTCTCATAAAATCCGGGGAGGATTGTATTCACGCGAATGCCTTCACGCGCCAGATCACGGGCCATTGGCAGGGCCATGGATAGGATACCGCCTTTTGACGCCGCATAAGCCAATTGTCCGATTTGACCATCTTGTGCGGCTACGGAGGCCGTATTGACGATAAGGCCGCGTTCTCCGTCAGGTGCCAAGGGTTCGAGTGCCATCATAGCCGCAGCTGATTTTGAGGCGCAAAGGAAGCTGCCAAACAGATTAATATCCAGAACGCGCTTATAGGCGGCAACATCATGCGCCAGGATTGCGCCGGTATCCCGTTTCCGGCTAGCCGTTTTCATGCCGAGACCAATGCCGGCACAATTAATAAGCAAGCGCTCTGTTCCGTTCTTTGCGCGCACAGCTTCAAAACCGGCGTCAACACTGCCCTCATCAGCCACATTCACTTTGGCGAAAACACCGCCAATTTCATCTGCGACCATCGCGCCGCGCTCTTCATTCATATCGAAAATTCCGACTTTGACGCCTTTGGCTGCAAATGCGCGGGCTGTTGCCTCGCCTAATCCAGATGCGCCACCGGTAATGACGGCCGTAATTTCATTGGACAGTTTCATGAGGATCTCCGCAAATTATGCTCGTGTTCAATTGTTGGAGGCAGACCTGCCGATTTACGCAGATGCAATCAAGTCCGCTTTTCAGAGCAATCCATCTGCGTTTGCGCATGAGTGTTGTGAGTGATTAATCACTTTTACACCTTCGTCCATTCAGTTTTAGATGATGACAAGACAAATCACTTTAGAGTTTAATAAGGCTGAAAGTTAGAATGAGTGATTAATCACTTATTTAGAGTTTTATACGAAATGAGCTTTGAAAGCCGTTATCAAGTTTCTTTGGAAGGAAGAAATGCCTGACACATTGACAGAAAAGCGAGGTGTGATCGCCGATGCAGGAACATCAAAGGCCCGCATTGAACGCGCGGCCCTTATCCTGTTCGTGGACAAGTCCATTGAAGGCGTCTCAACCAAGTCCATCGCAGTCTTTGCGGATGTCAGTGAGGGCCTGCTTTATCGTCACTATAAATCGAAATCCGACCTCTCCCGCGCCTTGATGAAGACGATACATGATCGCCTAACCAAACTCGTTCGGGGACATATGGACCAACCTCTTGGGGCAGCCGTGTCGGACATTGTCAGGGACTATGCGGCATTAGCGGACGAAGATTGGCCGCTCTTTGCCTACCACCTCCTTTACATGCACCGCTTTCCAAATCTCGCCGATGACGGGCCTTTGCGTGCCGCCGCCGAACTCGTCGCTTTTAATCAGGCCGCCGGGCGATTGCGCAGCGGTATCGCGCCGGAGGTTTTGGCATCAATGGCCCTGGGCGTCGTGTTGCAGGCAGCACACGGTAAACTGCTCGGCGCCAATATTGGCGCACTCTCTAACCACACGGATACATTTGAACGGGCTGTCATGGCCGTTTTGGAGGATGCATGATGCGCACTCTTATTTTTAATTTCTTCTTTTA
>CAYZGF010000112.1:3368-7719 GCA_964477595.1 uncultured Algimonas sp. | reverse complement strand
TCCTAATTGAGCTAATGATCTCGTCTCGGGCGCAGATAAATTCCCCATTCGTAAAAGGCCAAAATAGAAAAATAAACGACGCCCATCGTCAAAGGTACATGCGGCAGATCAATAAATATCCCACCGCTATCATGAAGGTCTGAATAATTGACCGATTGCAAATAGGCGTCTGTAATACCGAACCGGGGAAGAATACCGCTGGAAAATGCAAAGACGAAAACCAGAATGAAATAGGTCATGACCGCGGCGCACGAAAATAAAACATTTGCATTTTTTGCCTCCGCAGACGGCTTGGAAAATGCAAACCGCATGCGGGTCAAAATCACGCTCAAATAGAGCCACAAGACTGCATTGCCTGGAATAATGGCATTCATGGCGAATGCGAAAACACCGTAAAATGGAACGAAAAAGGTTAGACTGAGCCATCTTGGCATGACCGCCATGAAGACGCCGGAATGTACCAAAATGAATTCAAATCCCATCATGACGCCGAAGGTCAGGATGATCTCTCCGTCATCCGCACCGGGCGACATCAATAACCGGCCCATTTGGAATGCCAGCGCCAGATAAAGCGCTACGCCGAGCCAGCTCCATATTTTGAAAATGACTGTGCCGATTGCGTTCAAATGCTTACGCCTTGAAAGGGTCTCTCATTAAAATGACATCTTCACGCTCGGGCGATGTGGAGACCATGCTGACAGGACAGCCAATCAGTTCTTCAACGCGGCGCACATATTTTACGGCTTCCGCAGGGAGGTCGGCCCAACTACGCGCCCCGCGCGTGCTGCCTGACCATCCCGGCAGAGTCTCATATATCGGCTCCACACCCGCTTGGTTAGCCGCACCTGCGGGCAGGCGTTTCAAGATTTTCCCATCCAAGCGATAGCCCGTGCAAATTTTCAACTCAGGAAGACCATCAAGAACGTCCAGTTTCGTCAAAGCGATTCCTGTGATCCCACCCGTTACGATGGCTTGACGAACCATGACGGCATCAAACCAACCACATCGGCGTTGGCGACCCGTGACTGTTCCAAATTCATGCCCGCGTTCGCCAAGGCGTTGGCCGACATCGTCAAACAGCTCTGTCGGGAAGGGGCCTTCACCAACACGGGTCGTATAGGCCTTCGTGATGCCCAGCACATAATTCAAAGCGCGTGGTCCCATGCCTGATCCGGCAGCCGCTTGTCCGGCGATCGTGTTTGAACTCGTCACGAATGGATATGTCCCGTGGTCGATGTCGAGCATGGCGCCTTGCGCGCCTTCAAATAAAATCCGTTTTTCAGCTTTGGACGCCTCATCCAGCGTGTACCAAACTGGCGCCATGAAGGGTAGAATATGCGGGGCGACATCCAGAAGCTTCTGCGTTAATTCCGCTGCGTCGCTTTCGGGTTTGCCTAAACCGCGGCGTAACGCATTATGGTGGTGGAGTAGGTTTTCGACGCGCGCTTGAAGATGCTCAGGGTCCGCCAAATCACAAACGCGGATAGCCCGCCGTGCGACTTTGTCTTCATAGGCCGGGCCAATACCACGCTTTGTTGTCCCGATCTTAATGCCGTCCGCGCGGTTTTCACGAATACCGTCCAATTCTGAATGGATGGGCAGGATCAGGGCCGCGGATTCGGAAATTTGTAAGCTGTCCGCATCAATGGTGACGCCTTGCGCTTTGATCCGTTTGACTTCGTCCAAAAATGCCCATGGGTCGAGGACGACGCCGTTACCAATTACCGAGAGCTTGCCGCCGCGAACAATGCCGGAGGGTAAAAGTGAGAGCTTATAAGTTGTCCCGTCAACGACGAGTGTATGACCCGCATTGTGACCGCCTTGAAAGCGCGCGACAACATCGGCGCGGCTGGACAGCCAGTCGACGATTTTGCCTTTGCCTTCATCACCCCATTGAGACCCGACGACGACGACATTTGCCATGACACACTCGCAAAATAAAACGCGGCCCTCATCCCAATCACTGGGTGAAGCAACCGCGTTAGGATAACTTCATTCGGCCCTTAACCGAGTCTTTGAGCAGATGCGAGTCTCGGCATGAAGTTATCACTAGAATTTTCGGTTCATACGGAACCTGGCTAAAAATGATAAGACGCTCGCACACCGAGCGTATCCAGCCCCTCATTTGGGCGATCACTCACTAAAATATTGCCGTGGGACAAATGTTCTACAAATACATGTGTCGACCATTCATCTGACCAACGATAACCGAGTGCGATCTGTTCGCGGAACAAGATTCGGCTGCCATAGTCGATTTCCGTTTGCTGGCGATTTCTAAAATCCGCCAAATCAGTTTCGAATTGTGCACGTTGTTCCGGCGTGAAGCCATCTTCCACACTGGCATCATCGATAACACTTTGCACAATTGCGGAGGGTTTCACTTCAATTGTCCCGTCATGAATGACCAGTCCCAAAGAGACGTCGATATATAAATTTTTGGCAAAGGTTTGCCGCCATAAAAGCCCGCCGCCGCCATAGCTTGTCTCGCCGCCGAGATTTAAAGCGCCGCCAATATAAGGCTGAGGCGAGAGCGCCCATTTCAGAAATTCAGGCTCTTCAAAGACGACTTCACCATTGATTGCGCCGGATCGTTCTTTGTCCGATCCGCTACCCGCGCCCGTCCAATCAATGTCGTGGAAATTAGCGCCAAGGCGAACTTCCGCGACTTGTGCCGCCGCAGGCGAAGCAAGAGAGAAAATGGCGGTCGCCAATAAAAGCTGTTTTGTCATGACATGGTCCTCTGGGGTGACCTAAATAATACTGAAACAGCTTTAGGACGAGGGGCTTTGAATGCAAGCCCCTCGCAGAGGACAAATTAAATTGCGACGATATCAACAATCTTGACTTGGTCGATGGCCTTGATTTCATCCGCGACCGCCTCAGAAACAGGACCGTCAACGCTTACGAGACAAACGGCTTCGCCGCCTTGATCCATGCGACCTAGGGAGAAGGTTGCGATATTGACTTTATTACGTCCAAGCACGCCACCAAGTTCTCCGATGAAGCCTGGCTTATCTTCATTGCGAACATAGATCATATTGGGCGAGAAAGCCGCATCCATCTGAACACCGAAGAGGCGGACGATACGGGCTTCGCCGCGATAGATCGTACCAACAACTGCATATTTGCGTTCCGTTGTTTCGACGGTCAAACGGATCAGGCTTTCCGCGCGTTCTGCCTCATCGACATAGCTTTCTTTGATTTCAATGCCGCGTTCTTTTGCAAGACCCGGGGCTGAGACCATATTCACATCCGGCATGGCAGCTTTTAGTAAACCAGCCAGTGCTGCAGCTGTCATTGGATTGGTATTTAGCTCTGTAACCGCGCCCTTATAGGTAAACTCTACGGCTTTGATGGGCGCGTGTAAGAGCTGTCCGGTCAAGCGACCCATTTTGTCTGCAAGATCAACAAAGGGTTTCAAGCGCGGGGCTTCTTCCGCTGAAATGGAGGGTGTGTTCAAAGCGTTGGAGACCGCTCCGGTGAGGAGGTAATCCGCCATTTGCTCGGCGACTTGAACGGCGACATTTTCCTGTGCTTCCAAAGTTGACGCACCGAGATGCGGCGTTGCGATGAAATTCGGCGTACCGAAGAGGGGATGCGCTTTGGCGGGCTCTACGGCAAATACATCCAAGGCTGCGGCGCGGACATGTCCGGCTTCCAAGGCGTCTTTCAAGGCTTCTTCATCGACAAGACCGCCGCGGGCGCAATTCACGATAATCACGCCTTTTTTGGTCATGCCTAAACGTTCGCGAGACACAATGCCCTTGGTGCTTTCGACAAGCGGTGTGTGAAGTGTAATTGCATCTGCGCGTTGGAAGAGGGTGTCGAGCTCAACTTTTTCGACGCCGAGTTTGATGGCGCGTTCTTCGGTCAGATAAGGATCATATGCGATCACTTTCATCTTCAAACCTTGCGCGCGTTCGGCGACCAAGGCGCCAATGTTTCCGCAACCGATCAAGCCAAGCGTTTTGTTGAAAAGTTCAACGCCTTTAAAGTCGGACTTTGGCCATTCGCCATTTTGCGTGCGTACAGAGGCAGATGGAATTTGACGTGCAGCAGAAAAGAGCATGGCAATCGCATGTTCCGCCGTTGTGATCGCGTTTCCGAAAGGCGTGTTCATGACCACAACGCCGCGATCTGTCGCAGCTTTTATGTCGATATTATCAACGCCGATGCCGGCACGACCAATCACTTTCAAGTTTTTGGCCTGTGCAATGATTTCAGCGTCAGGACGGGTGGAAGACCGAACGGCGAGACCATCATAATCTGCGATAATTTCGATCAATTCCTCTTTTGAAAGACCTGTGATGACATCGACATCGACGCCACGTTGTTTGAAAACCTGCGTCGC
>CAYZGF010000112.1:0-3268 GCA_964477595.1 uncultured Algimonas sp. | reverse complement strand
AAAGACCTGTGATGACATCGACATCGACGCCACGTTGTTTGAAAACCTGCGTCGCGGCAGGGGACATTTTGTCTGCAATGAGAACCTTAGGCATTAGTTTAGCTCCTGAATCTTTGTTTCAAAGGCCCAGTCCAACCAAGGCAGGACGGCTTTAACATCTTCAATCGGTGTGAGCCCGGAGACCCAGAGGCGGAAACCTGGAGGGGCCGTTCGGTAGGCACCGAAATCCAGCGCGACATTTTCTTCGCCCAAGAGAGTCACAATTGATTTCGCAAAGGCGGCTTGCTCGTCTTTCGGCAGAGATGTGACACGTGGATCAACGATTTTCAGGCAGACGCCGGTATTTGACCGCTCTGCTTCATTTTCTGCGAGGTTTGCAATCCAATCGCGTTTTGCAACCCAATCCCAAATCGCTTGGGCATTGGCGTCGGCCCGATCATGCATGCCTTGTAGGCCGTTATTCGCTTTCGCCCAATTCAGGGCATCAAGATGGTCTTCGGCGCAAAGCATGGACGGCGTATTGATAGTTGCGCCTTGGAAAATTCCTTCGATCAATTTTCCGCCTTTGGTCAATCGGAAAATCTTTGGCAGTGGCCAAGGCGGATTATAGCTTTCCAAACGCGCCACAGCGTGGGGGGAGAGGATCAACATGCCATGGGCCGCTTCTCCGCCCATCACTTTCTGCCAAGAATAAGTTACCACATCGAGTTTGTTCCAAGGCAGTTCCTGCGCATAAACAGCGGAGGTCGCGTCGCAAATTGTGACGCCTTCGCGGTCGTTCGGAATGAAACCGTAGTCGGCAATTTTCACACCGGATGTTGTTCCATTCGCTGTAAAAACGAGATCCTGTGATCCGTCATAATCGGAAAAATCAGGAAGCTTCCCGTAATCTGCCGTAAGGAGCGTGAGGTCTTCCAGCGGGAGTTGCTTGTCAGCATCTGTGACCCAAGCTTGGCCAAAGTTTTCCCAAGCTGCGACCATAACGGGTTTTGGCCCGAGCATAGACCACATAGCCATTTCAACGGCACCGGTATCAGAAGCGGGCACAATGCCGATTCTATAATCATAGGGAACTTGAAGGACCTCGCGGGTCAGGTCGATGACCTCTTTGAGCTTGGCTTTTCCGAGAGCTGAGCGGTGGGAGCGGCCCAACGCGGCATCTGATAACACGTCAAGCGACCAACCGGGGCGCTTACGCGTAGGACCTGCAGAGAAACGGGGATCGGCCGGACGGATGTCCGGTTTGGAAAGAGTAGTCACAATATCTCCTATGGTGCGTTTTTGTACACCGTTAGAGTTTCGTCTCAGTGGGGAGACGGGGCCCGAGCGCCCGATAAGGTGGAATCAGCCTTGCCGTCAAGTCGGGTTTCTCATTTATGCGCAATGTTTAGAGGCGTAACTGAATTAGGTCATCGTCTAGCCTAGGTCGAAACTCTCCACCAAGTCATGTTCTGTTAATGTAGCTAACTGAAATATCATTTAGCTTTCTCAGATTCATGTAGTAACGGTAATACGTGACTTATTTAAAACAGACCTGTCTTCCCACTCTATCGATCGCATCTGCGCTGCTTCTGTCGGCCTGTGGCGGCGGAGGTGGAGGCGGAAGTACGCCAACTCCCCCACCCACACCCGTTGCAGATACGACGGCCCCTACGCTCTCGCTCTCGACGAGTAATTCTGCGTTGGAGTCGGGGCAAAGTACTGATCTGACGATTTCAGCGACCGATAATATCGGCGTAACGTCCGGACCAACTGTGACTTGCACGAATGATGGTGCGTTCGATGCGGCCACTGGTACATTTACAGCGCCCATCGTAACAGCGGAGACGACAAGTGTCTGTACTGTGACAGCCGGAGACGCAGCCGGGAATGAAACCTCTGACACGATTTCTTTCACGATAAATCCTGATACGACAGACCCGGAAGTTGTCTTCTCTCCGGCGACCTTGTCGGTCGAATCTGACATGACAGGCACGTCTACCTTAACCGCTACCGACAATGCCGCGCTAGCCGGTAATGTAAATGTCGTCTGTACGAATGGCGGAAGCTTTGATGTTGCGACAAATACATTCACGGCAGCGACAGTCACGACTGAGACGGAGAGTGTCTGTACGGCCACAGCGACAGACGCGACAGGAAATGAAGGCACTGCGACCTTAACGGTGACAATGACAGCTGCACCTGTTGCAATGAATGTAACGGTCTCCGGAAAGCTGACCTATGATCGTGTACCGTTTCCTGCGGGCGCAACGGCTGGCTTGGATTACGATAACATCGTCCAAATGCCGATCCGTCAAGCGCCTGTTGAACTTCTAAATGCCGCCGGTGCCGTCTTAGACAGCACGGTTTCAGATGATAATGGCGATTACAGCTTCACCGTTCTTTCCGGTACGGAAGTTCGCGTTCGCGTACGCTCCGAGGTCCAAAAAGATGCGCCGAATGAAATCGATCTGAAAGTCGTCGACAACACATCTTCTGACGCGCTTTATGCCCTGCAAGGCGGTTTGTCCGAAGTCCCGACAACAAATCAAACACGTGATTTAAACGCCGCGTCAGGTTGGGGCGGATCCAGCTATACAACCACACGCGCCGCTGCACCGTTCGCCCTGTTAGACACGATCTATGCCACGCTTGAAGACTTTATTGCGGTTGATGCCGATGTAGATTTCCCTGCGTTTAATGTTCTTTGGAGTACCCGGAACCGGGCGGAGAGTGGAAATGTTGCCGATGGTCAGATCGGAACGTCATCCTTTACGGTTTCAAATGGAACTCCGGTCATCCGTATTTTAGGTGATGCGAATAATGATACGGACGAATATGACGTCCATGTCGTTGTTCACGAATTTGGTCATTATTTTGAAAACTCACTGAGCCGTGCCGACTCGATCGGTGGGCCACACAGCTCCAGTGACCGCTTGGACGCGCGTGTAGCTTTTGGCGAAGGATGGGGGAACGCCTTATCCGGCATGATTTTGGATGATTCAGTTTACCGGGATAGTTTCGGTTCTGCTCAAGGACGCGGGTTTAGCATAAATGTTGAAGGCAACAGCTATGCCTCTACGGGCTGGTATTCAGAAGGCTCAGTGCAATCCATCCTCTATGATCTCTTTGACGATGCAAATGACGGTGCTGATGTCGCCAGCTATGGCTTGGCACCGATTTATGGGGCGTTCACGGATCCGGATTATAAAGATACGGAAGCTTTCACCACGATCTTTGCGTTTCTAGAGGCGCTGGATAATCAATCCGGTATTGTAACAAGCGAAAT